>CAZHYX010000019.1:13712-17585 GCA_964536675.1 uncultured Flavobacteriaceae bacterium | reverse complement strand
TATGTGGAGTACTAACTAAATTAATATCAAACTTTAATGAAGGCTCTACTCTTGAACTTGCATTGTGAATCCTAAAAGAAATCTGCCAACCTTCATTTAGTGAAACTAATATAGTAGTTGTAGAGTTTTCTTGATAAACAATTTCTATAAGTCGAGTAGGCAATTTCAGTTTAGGGATTTTTGCTTTAGGTTTTATTCTCTCGAATGGTAAATTCAATGAACCGTGTAAATTGTATGCTTGAATTTCCACTTTTTTATTACCTTTAATTACTTTATAAAAGTCCTTATTCCCAATTAAATATTGCACTAAATTTCCTGCAACTATATTTGGATTTTCCTTATCTAAACGAAGTAATTCCTTTCGGAATGCATCTAAAATAGGCAGGTAAACAACTTCGTGCATATTCTCAATAGCAGTCCATTTTATAAATTTGTCTTTAACTCTCAATTCTACAAGCATATCAAATATTGGTTTGATATCTTGAAAATAATTATCTGAACAGGAGAAGCCCAGCAATTTTTCTCCAAAATTAATATTTTGAGATAATCTTGAATGTTTAACTGCTCTATGATTATTTTTTGCAGAAATTCCAATCTCCCATTTTTGAAGAGAGCGAATCATTAAAACATCTCTAACATCACCGGTTTGACCAGCTTGGTCATTTACAAGTTTAAGAACTAAAATATCACCTTTACTAATTCCGTTCGATAATCTTGGTTCAAGATCTATCAAAAAGTTTATTGAAGCACTTGCGGTAATTCTAAAAATATCTTGCTCTGCTTCATTAAAACTATCAAAAAATCCTTTGGCAATCTTATAAGGTTCATTTTCTGTAATTGAAACACTTGTAATTGTATTCAGGCGTTCATAAAATTCGAAAAGTAAAGCATACTCAAATGCTTTACCATTTATAGTTTGGCTTGCCATAAATTATGAAAGTGTGTTTTCTAATTCTAATATTTTTTTCTTTATTGATTTTGGCGTTTCCTCTGCGTTTTGAATTTGTTTTTTTATGCTATTAGCTAAAAAAATTGCCAAATTTACAGGAACTGCATTTCCAATCATTTTATAGCCAGCTGCAATTTTTTTATAGTGAAAAATAAAGTCATTTGGAAATGTTTGAATTCTTGCACATTCTCTAACGCTTAATCTTCTATATAAATGTTCTTTTCCAGGAACGAAAACACGAATATTTTGCTCAATAAATTTCATTTTCGGAGCTTGAGGGTGTAAAGGGGCGTGCCTTCCTCCTGCTTGAATTGTAAAAGATTGCTCGTCCCAATTTCTCACTCTATTTCTTGACATAAAAATAGTTGAAAAACCTCCAATCATATATTCGTGATTTGGAATTATACATTTTTCTCCGTTAGTGTTATTAAATTCTAAAGCAGGTAAAGCACCTTCTTTTAAATCTGAAATTGTAGTTTCAAGTGTTATTTTTGGAAAAGTCTCAGTTGGAAATTGGTATTTGAGATTTAAATCTTTTCTAATTCCAATAAAAAACACTCTTTTTCTGTCTTGTGGTACGTTATAATTAGAAGCGTTTAACATTTGAAAAGACAGTTCATAACCAATTCCTGCATTTCTAAACAGTTCTTTTATACCTTCTAATGCTTCATTATGTTTTGAAATAAGCATTCCACTAACATTTTCGGCTAAAAAGAATTTTGGTTGTTTGGCTTCTAAAATTCGTATAAAATCATAGAATAATTGACCTCTTTTGTCTTTAATTCCCCTTGCTGTACCTGCTTCACTCCAACTTTGACAAGGTGGACCTCCAATTATCCCATCACATTCAGGAACTTCATCTGCCTTTATATTTACGATACTCCTTTTGTCAAGGATGGTATCCGGATGATTTTTCTCATAGGTTTCCCAAATTTCTTTGTCGTATTCATTTGCCCAAATAATATCAAACCCTGCATTTTGAAAACCGAGGTCTAAACCACCTGCTCCTGAAAAAAATGATACTATTTTCATATGGCTTTTGCTTTTTTATATTGATTATTTAATTGTCGTCTGTATTCTGCTTTTTCCTCTGCAACAAGAAGCATTTCTTTGGTGCAATTACATTCATAAATTTGTTTTGCGATTTGGTCACTCACAAATTCTTTTCTAAGTTCTCTGATACTTAACTTAAAGATTTTCGCTAATTTAGAAAGTCGTTTTTCGTCAAAATCTCTTTTTCCGTTTTCAATCTTACTTAAATTCGCGCTATCCAAGTCAAGTTTTGCAGCAAGTTGTGTTAAAGTCAATCCGTTTAGATTTCTCAACTCTCTGATGTATTCTCCAAAAGTTACTTTAATTAGACTTGTCATATTTTGACAAAAATAAACTTTTTATTTAATTTTTCGATGTGTGTTGGGAGAATTTTACTCTTTTATTTTTTGTGTTGGATTAGAGTCGTTGGAAAAATAAATATGTGAAATGTGTTGTTGACTCTCTCTAGCATGAAAAACAACTAACCAACTAACTTGAAAAAAATTCTTCTTTTACTGTAACAAACAGTACCTTAAAAACGTCTCTTATAAGACTAGTTAAATTACATTCTACAAAACCATACTAAATGTTCGACCTCGATCGTTGGCAAGAAATATTTGATACCATTCGTAAAAATAAGTTGCGTACGTTTCTTACCGGATTATCTGTGGCTTCAGGTATCTTTATTTTAGTTATTTTATTGGGTTTCGGACAAGGCTTTCAAAATGGTATTAGAAAAGAATTTGAAAATGACGCTACCAATCGTATCTGGGTGTGGACTCAAGTTACTACTAAAGAATATAATGGTCTAAATCCCGGTAGGCGCATACAATTACGGAATTCAAATTATGAATATTCAACAAATGTTTTCGCTGATGATATAGAATACAAGTCTAGAGTATTTAGAGTACGAGGTGTATCTATTAATTATAAGAAAGAATCTGGTGCTTATGGCATACAAGGTGTAAGTCCTGATTATCAAAAAATTGAAAATACAAAAATGATGACTGGTCGTTTTTTGAATCAGTTAGATATAGATAACTTTCACAAAGTTGTCATCATAAGTAAGAAGATAAAACGTGAATTAATGAAAGAAGTTGAAGATCCTTTAAATGAATATCTTCAATTATCAGGCATTAATTTTAAAATTGTAGGTGTCTATACTGACGAAGGAGGTGAACGGGAAGAAAATCGTATTTATATTCCTACTACAACCGCTCAAAGTGTTTTTAATGGTCAAAATAAAGTGGCTAATATGTCATTTACCTTAGCGCCTAAAGAAAATTTTGATGAGGCCGTATTTGCATCTAAAAAATTTACAGCTAATCTAAAACAATATTTACAAAAGGCACATCAAGTTGCGCCAGATGACAACAGTGCAATTGGTGTTTTTAGTGCATTAGAAGAAGCTAAAAGATATTATACTTTAACTAATAATATTTCACTATTCTTCTGGTTTGTTGGTATCTGCACCATTATAGCAGGCATAGTTGGAGTAAGTAACATCATGCTCATTATTGTTAAAGAACGTACCAAAGAAATCGGAATTAGAAAAGCATTAGGTGCCAAACCTTGGTCTATTATTGGGATGATTTTACATGAAGCTATTTTTGTAACAGCAGTTGCAGGTTTTGCCGGTTTAATATTTAGTATGGGTCTGTTAGAAATTCTGGGACCTAGTATTGAAATTGATTATATATCTAATCCTACTGTAAACTTTTCTATTGCGATGTCTATGGTTATATTATTGATATTAGCAGGAGCACTGGCAGGATTTTTCCCGGCTTGGCGAGCAGCCAAAATTCAACCTATAGAAGCGTTGAGGGATGAGTAAAAAAGATTTGAGATTTGAGATTTGAGATTTGAGATTTGAGATTTGAGATTTGAGATTT
>CAZHYX010000019.1:11111-13612 GCA_964536675.1 uncultured Flavobacteriaceae bacterium | reverse complement strand
TTGAGATTTGAGATTTGAGATTTGAGATTTGAGATTTGAGATTTGAGATTTGAGAAAAATAAATAATAACCTTGACAATAATTTGGATTAACAATAAAAGTTATAATTAGTTGAGAAATTAAATATGTTTAGTAGAGATAGATGGTTAGAAATATTAGAAGTACTTTCCAATAATTGGTTTAGAACTGTGCTGACTGCTTTTGGCGTATTTTGGGGTATTTTTATTTTGATTATTTTACTAGCTGCGGGTAAGGGTTTTGAAAACGGCATCAATATGGAGTTTGGTGACACAGCAACAAATACTATGTTTATGTGGACACGTACTGCCACAAAGGCGTATCAGGGAATGCCAAAGGATAGACGTTTTAATTATAAGACAAGAGATATTGAAGACATAAAACAGAATGTTTCTGGTCTGAGATTTGTTTCGCCTCGGAATCAATTGGGCGGATTTAACGGTTCAAATAACGTTGTTAGAGGAATAAAAACCGGAGCGTATGATGTATATGGTGATTATCCTGAAATTATTAAACAGGAGCCAATGGATATAACGTCTGGTCGATTTATCAATTATAATGACATCAATAGCAATCGGAAAGTTGCAATTATCGGAGAAGGAGTAAAAAAAGAATTATATGAGAAAGATGAAGAGTTTTTGGGTACCTACATCAAAATACAAGGTGTCAATTTTATGGTTATTGGTACCTATAAGAAAAAATCTTCTGGTGGTGATGGTGAAGAAGATCAAAAGCAAATATTTGTACCCTTTACTGCGTTTTCGCAAGCCTTTAATCTGGGAGATAAGGTAGGTTGGATGGCAATAACTGCTATTGATGGAACTCCAATAACTTCCATAAAAGAAAATATATTTAGGTTAGTTAAGAAAAACCATAAGATACATCCTAAAGATGAAAGAGCGGTTGGTCATTTTGATCTTTATGAAGAATATAATAAGGTGCAGCGCCTTTTTGTTGCTATACGTATGCTTGCCTATTTTGTTGGAACCATGGTACTATTATCAGGCGTAATTGGTGTGAGTAATATTATGCTAATCGTAGTCAAAGAACGGACCAAAGAAATCGGAATTAGAAGAGCATTAGGTGCTTCTCCTTGGAACATTAGAAGTCAAGTACTTACAGAATCTGTATTTTTAACCATTATATCCGGTATGGCAGGAATCGTTTTTTCATCATTATTGATTTACCTAATCAATTTTGCCATAGAAAGTAACGGTCCTGTAGATATGTTTGCAAACCCTAGTGTCAGTTTGGGTGTAGTAACAATTGCATTGACTATTTTAATTATATCGGGATTACTTGCAGGTTTTATTCCAGCTCAAAACGCTATAAAACTTAAACCTGTAGAGGCATTAAGAACTGAATAACCAATAATTAAATAACACACATGAAAAAATCAGTAACCATTTTTATTTTAGCTTTTATAGTCATCTCTTTTTCTGGAGCGATGTACTATTTATATTCAAAAAATGCCGAAGACCCTGTGGTTTATAAAACCGAAAAACCTACAACAAAAACCATCGTTAAAAAAACGGTGGCTACCGGTAGCATTCTTCCGTTAGAAGAAGTGTTTATCAAACCTAATATTTCAGGAGTTATCCAAGAAGTATATGTTAAAGGTGGAGATCATGTAAAGAAAGGTGATTTGATTGCAAAAATTAAAGTAATTCCCAATTTATCATCGTTGAATAATGCTAAAAACGGAATTCAAACAAATAAGATTGCTTTAGATGATCAAAAACGGAATTTTGACCGTCAGAAATCACTATTCGATAAAGGTGTTATTTCAAAACAAGACTTAGAAAAGGCTGAAGTGTCTTATCAACAAGCACAACAATCTTATAATGCTGCAAACAGAAATTATGATATTGTACGAACCGGTTCAACCAGAGGGTTAGGCAATACTGCTAATACATTGATTAGATCAACTGTTTCGGGAATGGTATTAGATGTTCCTGTTGAAGTAGGCAATCAAGTTATTGAAAGTAATAATTTTAACGAAGGTACAACGATTGCCTCCTTAGCGGATGTTAGCAAACTAATTTTTAAAGGAAAAATAGATGAATCTGATGTTGGTAAAATTAAAGAAGGATTACCTTTAGAAATTACAGTAGGAGCGGTAGAGAATTCAATTTTTGATGCTACACTTGACTATATTGCTCCTAAAGGAAAACTTGAAAATGGCGCTATTCAATTTGAAATAGAAGGGACTTTACAAAAACAAGACTCTACTTTTATTAGAGTTGGCTTAAGTGCAAATGCTTCTATTATCTTAGCTAAAGTTGATAGTGTTTTGTCTATAAAAGAAGCTTTGATACAATTTGACTCAAAAACAAAAGCCCCGTTTGTAGAAATTAAAACTGGAGATAAAGAATTTGAACGTAAGAACATTACATTGGGAGTTAGCGATGGTATCAATGTAGAAATTAAAGAAGGTCTGAATTTAGATGATGAAATTAAAATTTGGAATAAAATTAAAGAAGA
>CAZHYX010000019.1:0-11011 GCA_964536675.1 uncultured Flavobacteriaceae bacterium | reverse complement strand
GCCCTGACTCAGAATGATTTTTTAATTAGTTAGCACTTTACTTGAAGTGAAACCTTGACTTCAACTCCATTCTTTTTGTTCTTCTTTAGTTAAAAACGTCCAAGTAACAATTCTTGTAATTTTATTTCCTTGATGCATTGGGATGGTTTTAATTTCTGTTGCTTTAAGTTTCTTTAAAAGAACTTTTATAGGCCTCACATTTTCTTTTTTAGAAACCAAGGTGCTAAACCAACAACATTGTTTTTTAAACAAAGAGCTTTCATACATATAGGTACTGATAAATGCTTTTTCACCTCCTTTATACCATAATTCATTGTGTTTCCCTCCAAAGTTTCTTACAAAGGTTGTTTCTTTTCCCAAGCCTTTTAATTTACGTTTGGTAGCAGCTATAGTAGCTTCACTAGAATCATGAAATGGCGGATTACAAACTACAGCTTCAAATCTATCATTTGCTGATAAAACTCCTTTTAAGATATGTGACCTATCAGGTTGAAACCGTAAATTAATCTCTTTAGTAAGTTTATTTTTATCAATAATATGTTGAGCATTTTCAAGTGCTTTTTTATCAATGTCAGTCCCTACAAATTGCCAGCCGTATTCAGCATTACCCAATAAAGGATAAATACAACTAGCACCTGTACCAATATCTAGAACTTTTATGTTTTTAGTAATATTTGACGACTCTAACAGACTTACTAAATGATGAATGTAATCAACTCTACCTGGAATTGGCGGGCATAAATTATCATCAGGAAAATTCCAATACAAAATGTTGTAATGCAAAAATAATAATGCTGTATTTAATGCTTTTACAGCCTTAGGGTCAGAGAAATCTATAGTTATTATTTGATATTTATTTTCAAAAATAAGTTCATTTAACAGTGGATATACTTTGCATAATTTAGAAAAATCATATCCTTGTTGATGTTTGTTTTTTGGATGGAATTTGGGTTTGGAAGGTTTCACTTTTAATTAACAGAAATAAGACCAATATCAAAAATAATTACAGCACCACCAGGAATAGCAGCTATGCCGTCATTCCCATATGCTAATCGTGATGGAATTAAAAGAATACCATTACCTCCTTCTTTAAAATACGTTACTCCTTCTGCAAAACCAGATATTAATTGTTGCATATCAAAAGTAGCCTCATCATTTTGGTCAAAAACTGAACCGTCAGTAAGGTATCCTCTATAAGATAATGTTACATTAGAGGTTATAGTAGGGTGTGATCCCGTTCCAAGTTCGTCAATTACATAATACAATCCTGATTGACTTTTTTGCGCAACTAAATTATTATCTGATATGTAACCTAAAATTTCTTGTTCATTTTCGGCAATAAAATCTACTATTATCTCTGAATCATTGTTGTTACTAGAACAAGAAATGAATAGAGTAAAAACTAAGACTACTAAAGAGTATTTCATAAATATCTATTTTTTTTAGAAGTAGCAAATTTAAACTTATAATTTGTTTTGTTAATCTCTTTATAAAAAATTTAAGTTAATTTGATGCCAACTCCTAAGAGATTACCACATCATTCGTTATTCACTCCCTGCCTCGCTGGCAGGCGGGCTCGTGAAGATGTCTATTTATTATTGCTAGTCAGAGTTTCACTTTGTATGAAGCCCTGACTAATAAACTATAAAATATAATCAGTACTCATAAAGTTAGATTTTCCTGAAGCCAGTAAATCTTCAAGAATCGCATTGTTATATGGATTGTCTTTTGAAGCTACAAAAGTTCTAATAGAGAAAGAACGCAATGCATCATGAACACTCAAGGTTGCAACTGCTGAATCTTTACGTCCGGTAAACGGAAATACATCTGGTCCTCGTTGACAAGAACTGTTTAAATTTACTCTACAAACTAAATTTACAAGTGTATCAATTAAAGGTGATAATGAATCAACACTTTTACCAAACAAACTTACTTGTTGTCCGTAATTAGAGTCTGCAATATGGTCTAAAGGTTCCTTAATATCTGTAAAAGAAATAATTGGTACTACCGGACCAAATTGTTCCTCTTCATAGATTCTCATGTTTTTCTTTACTGGATATAATACAGCAGGAAAAATAAAATTCTCAGTAGTATCTCCACCTTTTTTATTGATGACTTTTGCTACTTTACCAAGTGCATCATCAATTAATTCTTGGATATATTTCGTTTTATTAGGCTCTGGTAAGGGTGTTAGTTTTACACCATCATCCCAAGGGTTTCCAAAAGGTAAAGTATCAACTTTTTCAGCAAAACGTTTTATAAATTCGTCTTTAACGGCTTCATGAACATAAATCAATTTTAATGCCGTACAACGTTGTCCGTTAAACGATAATGATCCTGCAAGACACTCATTAATGGTCAAATCTAAATCGGCATCCGGTAAAATAATAGCCGGATTTTTAGCTTCCAAACCTAATACCAATCGCAATCTATTTTTATTTGGGTGTTCATCTTGTAATGCCACTGCAGATTTACTATTTCCAATCAATGCTAACACATCTATTCTACCGGATTGCATAATTGGCGTAGCAACCTGACGACCTCTACCATAGATAATATTTACAACTCCTTTTGGGAAACTCTCTTGAAAAGCTTCTAACAATGGTGATAACAATAATACGCCATGTTTTGCAGGTTTAAAAATGGTTGTATTACCCATAATTAATGCGGGAATCAACAATGCAAACGTCTCATTTAACGGATAATTATAAGGGCCCAAACACAAAACAACACCTAAAGGTCCACGACGAATATGAGCATAAATACCTCCTTCTTTAGAAAATTTGGCACTATCTCTATCAATTTCTTTATATTCTTCAATAGTATCATATATATAGTCTATGGTTCTATCAAATTCTTTTTGAGAATCTGGTAATGATTTACCAATTTCCCACATTAGATATTTTACAACTTCTTCTCTTTTGGTTTTCATAATCGAAGTAAACTTCTCCATACAGGCAATTCGATCAGCCACTTTCATAGTTGGCCAAAGTCCTTGCCCTTTATCATACGCTTCGCAAGCGGCAGTCAATGCTTTCATTGCAGTTTCTTTTTCCATATATGGAATTGAACCTAACAATGTTGGTTTATAATCATCTGTTGAAGAAATTACTGAATGGACTTCTGTGGTTTTGCCTGTCCATGTTTTTAGCTCTCCGTTAAGTAAATATGTTTTTTGGTGGATAGGTTTTGTTATTTGGTATTGTGCTGGTATGTTCATTTAAATACGTTTTGTTGTAAAAATAAGTTTTTTATTAAAGGTTTATGTAACAAATACTACATTTTAGGAGAGTTTGTCTTAACTCAATTCAAACAAATATTTATCAAACCAAAAATTGAAACAAGTCTGGCTTATTATTTAAATACTCTCCGAAAAAATTTTGCTCTTTCATTCTGGAAATCAAAGGTTCAAAATCATTAGTATTTTTGAGTTCAACACCCACCACAGCCACATCAGTATTTCTATTTGCTTTTTTTGTGTATTGAAAATGTGTTATATCATCATTTGGACCTAAAATTTCTGCTACAAATTCTTTTAAAGCACCTGCTCTTTGTGGAAATCGGATAATAAAATAATGTTTTAGATTAGCATACAACAAGGCTCTTTCTTTTATTTCAGGAGTTCTAGTGATATCATTATTGCTACCGCTAACAATACAAATTACGGTTTTGCCTTTAATTTCATCTTTTAAAAAATCTAGAGCGGCAGTTGTTAAAGCTCCAGCAGGTTCAACAACAATAGCATCTTTATTATACAATTCTAAAATAGTTTCACATATCTTACCTTCAGGAACAGTTATCATGCTAGCTAAATTTTCTTTACAGATCTGAAATGTTTTCTCACCTACTCTTTGTACTGCTGCTCCATCAACAAATTTATCGATGGTATCTAAGGTCACAACCTTACCTTTTTCAATAGCTGTTTTCATTGAAGGCGCTCCTTCTGGTTCAATACCAATAATTTTTGTTTCGGGAGACAACATTTTAAAGACTGAAGATAATCCGGATGCTAATCCTCCTCCTCCAACAGGTACAATTACATAATCTATTGGCTGTTTGGTTTGTTCTAAAATTTCTAAGCCAATAGTTGCTTGCCCTTCAATTACTTTTTCATCATCAAACGGATGCACGAATGCTTTACCCTGTTTTTCACAAGCTTGTTTGGCAGCTTTATAAGCATCATCAAACGTATCACCAATTAGTATTATTTCAATAGTATCACCACCAAACATTTGTACCTGTTCTATTTTTTGTTTTGGTGTAGGTGAAGGCATATAAATAGTACCTTTTATTTTTAAATTGCTACAAGCAAATGCTACACCTTGCGCATGGTTACCTGCACTTGCACATACAATCCCTTTTTCTTTTTCTGACTCAGAAAGGCTACTTATCTTATTAAATGCACCTCTAATTTTATAGGAACGGACTTGTTGTAGATCTTCTCTTTTTAATAAGATTGTTGCTTCATATTTTGTAGAATAGTTTGCATTTTTTATCAGAGGTGTAACCGAAGTAACTTCCTTTAATACATGTGCCGCTTTTCTGACATCTTTTATGTTAGGGTAATATGTTGTTGCAACTTCCATATATTTTAATTGTTTCTCGCAAAGGCGCAAAGGCGCTAAGCATTGTATTTTTTTTTGTCATTGTGAGCCTGCCTACTGGCGAAGCAGGAGCGAAGGACAGACTGTGCGAACTCGTTTCAGTATGGCAACTCCTTTAATTAGAAAGATTGCTTCTTCGTTATCACTCCTCGCAATGACGTGTATTACACTATTTTTATCATAGCCGTCATAGAATCTCTTAAACTAGCTCCGATTTTTTCTACCGGATGCTGGCGAATGTTTTTATTTACAACTATTAATTCTTGATTATCTACTCCGTTGTCTTTTCCTGATCCATAAGCTTTTCCGATTACATCAGTATCAATGGTTGACATAAAATCTGCTAACAATGGTTTGCAGGCATGGTCAAAAAGATAGCAACCATATTCTGCAGTATCAGAAATAATGCTATTCATTTCAAATAGTTTTTTTCTTGCAATGGTATTTGCAATCAACGGCGTTTCATGTAATGATTCATAATAAGCAGATTCTTGTTTGATACCTGCTTCAGTCATTGTTTCAAATGCTAATTCTACTCCTGATTTCACAAATGCAACCATTAAAACAGCATTGTCAAAATATTCTTGCTCTGCTATATCTGCTGAAGTTGCTGCTGTTTTTTCAAATGCAGTTTCTCCTGTAGCTTTACGCCAAGACAATAAATTTTTATCGTCATTCGTCCAGTCTTCCATCATTATCTTAGAAAAGTGACCTCTCATAATATCATCCATGTGTTTTTGGAATAAAGGTCTCATAATCTGTTTTAACTCTTCTGCTAAATTGAAGGCTTTTACTTTTGCAGGATTCGATAGTCGATCCATCATATTGGTAATTCCGCCATGTTTTAATGCTTCGGTTATGGTTTCCCAACCGTATTGGATTAATTTTGAAGCATATGTCGACTCAATTCCATTTGCTACCATTTTATCGAATGAAAGAATAGAACCTGTTTGTAACAATCCGCAAAGAATTGTTTGCTCACCCATTAAATCTGACTTCACCTCAGCTACAAATGATGAATGTAAAACTCCTGCCCTATCACCACCGGTAGCAGCAGCATAGGCTTTTGCTTGTTCAAATCCATCACCGTTAGGGTCATTTTCAGGATGTACCGCTATTAATGTTGGTACACCAAAACCTCTTTTGTATTCCTCTCTAACTTCCGTTCCTGGACATTTAGGTGCTATCATAATTACGGTAATATCTTTACGAATTTGCATGCCTTCTTCTACAATATTGAAGCCATGAGAATAGGATAGTGTAGCGCCTTGTTTCATCAAAGGCATTACTGCATTCACAACTGATGTATGCTGTTTATCAGGAGTTAAATTTGAAACCAGATCAGCCATTGGAACCATTTCTTCATAAGTACCCACTTTAAATCCATTTTCTGTAGCATTTATATATGATGCTCTTTTCTCTGTGATAGCACCTTCTCTTAAAGCATAAGAAATATCTAAGCCTGAATCACGCATATTTAAACCTTGATTTAAACCTTGAGCGCCACAACCAATAATTACAATTTTTTTACCTTTTAGTTTGTTTACACCGTCTGTGAATTCTGATTGATTCATAAAATCACAGGTACCTAATTGTTCTAATTGTAAGCGTAATGGAAGCGTGTTAAAATAATTTGTCATTTTTTTGTTCTTTATTAATATTTTTTTTAATAATCAGGATTTATAACCCCTCCGTCCTCTATCATTTAGTAAGCCTTAAACATTGTTTTTGGACACCTCCCCTTGAAAAAGGAGGAGGAGCTTTTACTTTTAGTTTCCTTAAAATTCTACTAATTAATCTCTTGTAATAATTCTGAAATTGCCATTTTAGGTCTTGTAATGGCGATGCGTCCTGAGCGCACAAACTGCATCAACCCATAAGGTTTCAATTTATCATATAATCTGTCAATATCTTCTTTAGAACCAGAAGCTTCAAGAACGAAAAAGTGTTCTGTAATAGTTACTATATTAGCTCTTCTAAATTTTAACCTCCCTTGTATTTCTTCATCATAAAGATGCTTTGTAGAAACCTTAAACAAAGCTGTTTCTTGATATATTATTTCATCTTCTGTATGATAAAATGCTCGTATTACTTCAATTTGTTTTTCTAATTGACCGATTATTTTTCGGGCATTAGCTTCTGTAAGCTTCACAACAAATGTAAAGCGATGTACATTTTCAATTTCCGATTTAGAGACAGTCATACTTTCAATATTTATATGACGTTTTAAAAATATTGCTGAAAGGCGATTTAAAATACCTACATTGTTTTCGGTATAAATCGATATTGTATATAATTGTTTTTCCTCCATAATTAACTTAATCTTACATCTGAAACACTTGCTCCTGTAGGTATCATTGGGAATACATTATCTTCCTGTTCTATCATAACTTCTAAAAAATAGGAATTTTTTGAATTAACCATTGTTTTAATAGCATCTGCTAAATCTTCACGTTTTGAAACGCTCTGAGCTTCAATACCATAACCTTCGGCTATTTTTACAAAGTTTGGATTTTTCATTACTGTTGAAGCATATCTTCTATCAAAGAATAATTCTTGCCACTGACGTACCATTCCTAAAAAGCTATTGTTTAAAACCACAATTTTAACAGCTACATTTGTTTGAAGTATAGTGCCTAATTCTTGAATGGTCATTTGATAACCACCATCGCCAATAATAGCAATCACCTCTCTGTTTGGCACGCCCATTTTAGCGCCGATGGCAGCAGGCAATGCAAAACCCATCGTGCCTAAACCGCCTGAAGTTACATTACTTCTTGTCTTTATAAAATCTGCATAACGGCAGGCAAACATTTGGTGCTGACCTACATCTGAAACGATTATTGCATCTCCTTGGGTCTCTTTATTAATTCCTCCTAATACTTCACCCATGGTCAATCCTTCTTTTGTAGGGTTCAATTGATCATTAATCACCTTTTCAAGTTCAATATCGTATAGTTTTTGAAATTCTTGTAACCAAGTTGTATGATTTCCTTTTTTTACAAAAGGTAGTATCTCACTCAATGTTTCTTTTACATCTCCTAAAACGGCAACATCTGTTTTTACATTTTTATCAATTTCTGCCGGGTCAATGTCAAAATGTATCACTTTTGCTTGCTTGGCATAGGTTTCTAAATTACCAGTTACACGGTCATCAAACCGCATACCGATAGCAATCAACAAATCACATTCATTGGTTAAAACATTTGGTGCATAATGACCATGCATACCTACCATACCTACATTTAAACGATGTTTTGTTTCTAAAGCAGACAATCCTAAAATTGTAGATGCCGAAGGAATAGTTGTCTTTTCAATAAATGTTTTAAACTCTTTTTCGGCTTGACCTAAAATAACACCTTGACCAAAAACAATAAATGGCTTTTTAGCGCTATTGATTAAATCAGCGGCTTCTTTTATCTTGTTAATATCAAATTCAGGGATCGCTTTATAACTCCTAATTTTTTTACATTTTTTATACGAAAAATCTACTTCACCAAATTGCGCATCTTTAGTAATATCAATTAAAACCGGTCCCGGACGTCCAGATTTTGCAATATAAAATGCTTTAGCCATTATTTCAGGAATTTCGCTTGCTTTGGTAATTTGATAATTCCATTTTGTAACCGGTGTAGAGATACCTATAATATCGGTTTCTTGAAAAGCATCAGAACCTAACAAATGACTTGCTACCTGACCTGTAATACAAACCATTGGTGTTGAATCAATCTGAGCATCAGCAATACCTGTTACTAAATTAGTAGCACCCGGACCAGAAGTTGCCATAGCAATGCCAACCTTACCCGTTACTCTGGCATAACCTTGCGCAGCATGTGTAGCACCTTGTTCATGACGTGTCAATACATGATGTAACTTATCTTGATATTTATATAATTCGTCATAAATTGGCATGATTGCTCCGCCTGGATAACCGTAAAGTAAGTCAACTCCTTCAGCCAATAGACACTTTATAACAGCCTCTGCGCCTGAAATTGATTCAGTTTTAATTGAAACTGGTTTTTGCATTGTTTGTGTTTGTGATGTCATAACATTTACTATTTATGGATTCCTGCCTTCGCAGGAATGACATTTTTTTTAAAACTCATCAGTTACGCAACCTTGTGATGCTGACGAAACAGTTTTAGCATATTTATACAATATGCCTTTATTAAATTTTAATGCTGGTTGTTCCCAAGTAGCTTTTCGTGCTGTCAATTCTTTATCAGATAGATTTACTGATATGGTATTTGTTTCTGCATTGATGGTAATCTCGTCTCCATCTCTCAATAATGCAATTGCACCACCTTCGTGTGCTTCGGGTGTGATATGACCAACCACAAAACCGTGTGTACCGCCGGAAAATCGCCCATCAGTAATTAATGCCACATCTTTACCTAAACCCGCACCCATAATAGCTGCTGTAGGTTTTAACATTTCCGGCATTCCCGGGCCTCCTTTTGGGCCTTCATATCGGATAACTATTACATCTCCTTTTTTTACTTTACCATCACGAATACCATCATTTGCAGCAAATTCTCCTTCAAAAACTTTTGCTTTTCCTATAAAGACCAATCCTTCTTTTCCAGTTATTTTAGCTACTGAACCATTTGGAGCAATATTACCGTATAACATTCGTAAATGCCCTGTAGCTTTAATAGGGTTTTCTATAGGTTTGATGACTTTTTGATCTTCTGTCAATTCAGGAACATCTTCAAGATTTTCCGCTAATGTTTTTCCGGTAACGGTTAAACAATCGCCGTGAATTAATCCTTTTTTTAATAAATATTTTAGTACTGCTGGGATACCTCCAATTTCATGAACGTCTTCCATAAGGTATTGTCCGCTTGGTTTTAAATCTGCTAAAAAGGGTGTGGTATCACTAATGCGCTGAAAATCTTCCAACGTAAATTCAATATCAGCAGCTCTAGCGATTGCCAAAATATGCAATACTGCATTAGTTGAACCTCCTAAAATAGTGATTAATCTCACCGCATTTTCTAATGCTTTTTTAGTAACAATATCTAAAGGTTTGATATCTTTTTCTAAGAGATGGCGAATTGCTTTACCTGCAAGAATACTTTCTGTTTCTTTTTCCCAACCCTGTGCCGGATTGGAAGAGTTATAAGGCAATGCCATTCCCATTGCTTCAATTGCCGATGCCATTGTATTTGCAGTATACATACCACCACAAGCACCTGCACCATTACATGCTTTTTTAACTATATTTTTATAATCTGCCTCAGGCATTGTTCCGGCTACTCTACTTCCCCATGCTTCAAAAGCTGAAACAATATCTAATTTTTCACCCTTGTATGAGCCTGAAGCAATTGTACCTCCATATACTAAAATAGAAGGTCTGTTTAAACGCAACATTGCTATTAAGGCTCCTGGCATATTTTTATCACACCCTACAACAGTAATTAAACTATCATAACTCATTGCTTGGACAACGGTTTCCATTGAATCTGCAATAATATCACGAGAAGGTAATGAATAACGCATCCCCGGTGTACCCATAGAAATACCATCACTTACGCCAATGGTATTAAAAATCAAGCCAACTAAATCAACTTCTTGTGTTCCTTTTTTTACCAATTTTGCCAAATCATTTAAATGCATATTACATGGATTTCCTTCATAACCAGTACTGGCAATCCCTACAAAGGCTTTATTCAAATCTTCTTCAGTGAGCCCTATTGCATATAACATAGCTTGAGCAGCAGGTTGTGTTGGATCTTGTGTTACCGTTTTGCTATATTTATTTATCATTATCTCTTTTTATTATTATCCTTGTATTTTATTGATGACCCTTTCCCGAATATTCGGGACGCTCAGGGAAACATTTTCTATTAATTCTAATATCATTCTACTGGATAAAACATTTTCGACTTACGAAACTAATTTTTTACCCTGTTCTTATTAAAACTCTTTAGAATTACTCATTAAATTCAAAATTTTGATTATAATATAATTGACTTATAATCAGTTAATTAAATACGCTTTATTATTACAGCCAACTCATAAAAAAACCCGTATCATAATTGACACAGGTTTATTAATTTTAATAATTATCTGTATCAACTCGGTGGTGAGCTAATAATGACAATACTAATGCTGTTATTATTTTTAAACATATTATATAAAAACAAAGAAGCTTTCCGTTTCAGGAAAGCTTCATTTATAATTTAATAAAATAACATTCCTTAATAGTGCAACTCAATAATCACAATATTCTTAGAAATGATATTTTGTATATTTTTCTTCATTTATCCTACAAATATTTAAAATAATTTTCAAACAAACAAGTACTTTTCATAATTTTAATTTTTGTAGCTTTATAGCGAACCTATTTCAAATGAAAAGATTAAAATATTTATTGGTTTTTATATTACCTATTACTGCATACA
>CAZHYX010000018.1:9252-17781 GCA_964536675.1 uncultured Flavobacteriaceae bacterium | reverse complement strand
TATATAGTTTCGGAGTTTTGGATAAGTTGTATAATAGGTTTCAATAAGCTCTTTAGCTTCACTACGAGATAAATCGGTTTGATTGCTTAAACCAAAAGCCGAAACTCCATATATAATTCCGAAATTTACCGTTTTTGCATTACTTCGTTGCTCACGGGTAACTTCATCTATAGGCATATTAAAAACCTTAGCTGCAGTAGATGTATGAATATCTTCATCTTTTTTAAAAGCTTTTATCATATTTTCCTCTTTACTCAAAGCGGCAATGATACGTAACTCTATTTGAGAATAATCTGCGGCAATCAATACAAAGTTTTCATCACGAGGAATAAATGCTTTTCTAACTTGCCTACCTCGCTCTGTACGAATAGGAATATTCTGTAAATTAGGATTGTTAGAACTCAATCGACCTGTAGCAGCTACTGCTTGTGCATATACTGTATGAATTCTATTAGTTTTAGGATTTACCTCATTGGGTAAGGCATCTAAATAAGTGCTTTGCAGTTTTCTATATTGACGATAATTCAAAACATCTGTAATTATAGGATGATCTTTTGCTAAATAAGACAACACATCTTCAGCAGTAGAATATTGACCTGTCTTGGTTTTTTTAGGTTTATCAACCAATTTTAGTTTCTCAAACAGTATATCGCCTAATTGTTTTGGTGAAGCTATGTTGAACTCCTCTCCTGCTTGACCATAAATATCTTTTTCTAATTGTTCAATATCTACCGTTATTTCTTTAGAGAGTGAAGTGAGAAACTCTTTATTCAAATTAATCCCTTCTATTTCCATAGAACTTAATACGTTAACTAGTGGTAATTCAACTTCATTAAAAAGCTTGGTAAGATTACTCAATGCTAATTCTTTTTCAAAATACTCTTTGAGTTGTAAGGTTATGTCAGCATCTTCAACAGCGTATTCTGTTAGTTTTGAGAGTTCTACTGTACGCATTGAAAGTTGATTTTTTCCTTTTTTACCAATCAATTCGGTAATAGAAATAGGTTGATAATTTAGATAAGTTTCTGCTAAAATATCCATATTATGGCGCATATCTGGATTGATCAGATAATGCGCAATCATAGTATCAAAAAGTTCCCCTTTTACCTCAATATTGTAATTAGAAAGTACTTTAATATCATATTTTATATTCTGCCCTATTTTTTCAATGCTTTCATTCTCAAAAAATGGTATAAACTCATTAATAATTTGTTGTGCTTCCTCTTGATCTTCAGGAAACGACACATAGAAACCTTTACCTTTTTCCCAAGAAAAAGCAATACCTATCAATTCTACTTCTAATGCTTTTAAACCTGTAGTTTCAGTATCAAAACATATTGCTTTTTGTTGCAAAAGCGTATCAATTAATAGTTTTCTTGAAAGAGATGTGTTAACAAATTGGTAAAAATGATGTGTATTATCTATGGTGTTATAAATCCCCCTCTGTTCTTCGGGTACCTCCCCAGAAGCGGGAGAGAACTCACCCGTTCCGGGAGTAGAAAATAGATCGAATTGTATCCCCATCTGCTTTTCAGGGGTCTTCCCCGATGAGGAAGAATTTTTTGTTCCACTCTGTCCTGTGGAAATTCCCGAAGAGAGAGAATTAGTTGAAGTTTGCTCTGTTTTAGGTGTAAATGTTTTTACTAAATTTTCTGTTAAACGTCTAAATTCTAATTCTCCAAAAATTTCTGTTACTTTTGGTATATCCGGTGTATTTAATTCAAACTTTTCAGCATCAAATTCTACAGGAACATCTAGCATTATAGTTGCTAATTTTTTTGAAAGTAAACCTAATTCCGCATTCGCCTCTACTTTTTCCTTCATTTTACCCTTGAGTTCGTGACTATTGGCTAATAATCCTTCAATACTACCGTAGGCTGCAAGGAATTTTTTTGCTGTTTTATCGCCAACTCCGGGCAAACCAGGAATATTATCAACCGCATCACCTTTCATAGCTAAAAAATCGATCACCTGATCTGGATGTTCAATTTCAAAATTTTGTTGTACTTCAGGTACTCCCCAAATATCATAACCCCCTCCAAATCGTGGTTTATACATAAAAATATTATCGCTTACCAATTGCGCAAAATCCTTATCAGGTGTAACCATATACGTTTTAAAACCTTCTTTTTCAGCCTTTTTAGCAAGAGTACCAATAATATCGTCAGCTTCATAACCCGGTTTTACAATAATAGGAATATGCATTGCTTTTAGTATGTCTTCAATATAAGGTACAGCAATTTTAATAGCTTCAGGAGTTTCATCACGATTGGCTTTATATTCAGAAAACATTTCTATCCTGTCAACACTGCCTCCTTTATCAAAACATACCGCAAGATGGTCGGGTCTTTCACGTTTAATTACATCTAATAAAGAATTCATAAAGCCCATAATAGCTGAAGTATCCATGCCTTTTGAGTTGATTCTGGGGTTTTTTATAAAGGCATAATAGCCTCTAAAGATCAAAGCGTAAGCATCAACTAAAAAGAGGCGTTTTTGTTCTGGCATATTCTATTAATTTAGTCCGATAGTCTCGGGATTCAAAGCTACAAACTTAAAAGCAACTAATAAAATTATAAGAATAAAAGGATAAGAAAATTTTAACATCTTCTAAATTTTGGTCTAACCACTAAGTAGTATATTTGACTTATCTTAAAACACATTAAATTGGTGCTACGTTGGCTTATTTTTATTGTAATTTACTTCTTAATAGATATATATGCTTTTCAAGCATTTAAAACCATCTCTAAAAATAAGCTTCTTCATATTTTATATTGGATAATTTCTGCATTGGTTTTTGCTAATTTTTTGTATCATTTTTTAATTAGTTTTGATAGAAGTATTGGCTTAACGCCTAAAACAAATCAAGCTATCGGTTTTTTCTTGACACTTTTTGTTCCGAAAATTGTCATACTTCTTTTTGTTTTTGGAGAAGATATTTTTAGAACTCCACAAGCTTTATACAGATTATTTACCGAAGGAAAATCAATAGAAAGTAATTATTTTCCGTCAAGGCGAAAGTTTATAAGTCAAATTGCATTGATAGCCGCAGTAATACCTTTTAGTTCACTTTTATACGGAATGTACAAAGGAAAATATAATTACAAAGTATTAAAATATGTTTTAGAATTTGATGATTTACCCAACGCTTTTGATGGGTATCAAATTACTCAAATATCAGACATTCATAGCGGAAGCCTAGATAATACTAAAAAAATAGAATATGGTGTAGATTTAATAAATCAACAAAAGTCAGACATCATTTTATTTACGGGTGATTTGGTTAATAATAGAGCTGATGAAATGATTCCGTGGATAGATACTTTTAAAAAATTAAAAGCCCACGACGGTAAATTTTCTGTGTTAGGAAATCATGATTATGGCGATTATATTGATTGGAAAAGTAATGAAGCCAAAGTACAAAACATGAAAAAATTAGAAAGTGTTCATCAGCAATTAGGTTTTGATTTACTGTTAAATGATAATCGTTATTTAGAAAAGGATGGTGAAAAAATAGCGTTGATAGGTGTTGAAAATTGGGGAGCGGGTGGATTTAAAAAAGCAGGAGATTTGCAACAAGCCACGGCTGGCGTTAAATCTGAAGATTTTAAAATACTGATGAGTCATGACCCAAGTCATTGGGAACAGAAAGTAAAAAACAATGACACTCATTATCATTTAACATTAAGCGGACATACACATGGTATGCAGTTTGGTATTGAAATTCCGGGTTGGATAAAATGGAGTCCTGTAAAATGGCGTTATAAATATTGGGCAGGTATTTATGAAGAAGCCGGTAGGTTTATAAATGTAAATAGAGGTTTTGGTTTTTTAGCTTATCCTGGGCGTGTAGGGATTTGGCCTGAGGTAACTGTTATTACCCTAAAAAAGAAAACTCCATCCCAACCCTTCACAAAGGGAAAGACTGGTTTTGAATAAAAACAACTATTTTTAACTTAGTTAAAAATAGTATATTTGTGCTGTTGTCTGTTTAACTGATAGTTATTAATATTAACTCTTATGGCAAAATTTGGTGAATTAATTGGTTCTAGCATCCCGACGCTTATAGATTTTTATGCTGATTGGAATGAAAACAACACTAATCTTCATAGTATATTAAGAGATGTAGCTGCGGCTTTAGGTGATAAAGCTAAAGTTATTAAAATAGACATTGACAAGAATGAAACATTAGCAAATGCACTACGTATCAAAGGCAATCCTACATTTATTATTTATAAAAATGGCGAAATGAAATGGCGTCAGTCCGGTGAGCAAGATGCGAATACATTAATTAGTCTTGTTGAACAGTATGTTTAAGATCCCATCCCTAACCCTTCCCAAAGGGAAGGGAAATTAATAATTCTTATTAAATCCAAATATCTATATAAAAATAATTTTTACGGTATTGTCAAATGACAGTTAGATGTTTGTTGATAATAAGGCTAAACAATAAATTGAATATTAAATATGTCAACTGAAATGCTAATTTCAATATTAGGTGCGTCTACCGCCATTATTGTTTCTATCATTGGAGTTTTCTTGGCTAATAGAAAATAGTGTAATACTTCAAATAAGAAAACTCAAAGAGGAGCACTATACTTCATTTATTGAATCTTTACATAATAATGCTGCTGAAAACTCTAAAAAGACATTAACAGACTTGACTCTCAACCGAGATAAAATGTTATTAATTGCAAGTGAAAATGTGATTAAAAGATTGCTCGACTATAAAAAAAAAGGGATTGGGCATTCTCAGGAAATACATGATAAATATTTAACGAAATTAATTAAAGTGATAAGAAAATATTTGAAAATAAGGGACAAGAATTTTCCTGAAATAAGTTTCAAAAAAGCATTTAAAGCTTAAATATAAAGAATTATAGCCGAACTTTTATATACAAAAACTCTCCTCACTATTTTAGGAGGGGTGGATCTGTGTTGGCGAAAGCAAAACACAAAGACGAGGTGATTATAAATATTATCCAAAAATCAAAAATGTATAAACCCTTCCGCCCGCCTCTTGCGGACACCTTCCCTTAAAAAAGGGAAAGAATTTTCTCATAATTTATTATTCAACAACTATTCTATCTTTTTAAAAGCAAATCCTTTTTCGCTAAAATATTCTAAAACTTTAGGCAATACTATTTGCAGTTTTTCAAATGCTTTCACACTATCGTGAAAAACAATAATACTTCCGTTTTCTACATTTTTAATAACATTAGCTAAGCATTTATTGGCACTAACAGTCACATCAAAATCTGCACTTAAAATTGACCACATAATTACAGTGTAGTTATTTTCGATGAGTAATTTTGTTTGCGATTTTTTTATTTTTCCATAGGGAGGACGGAATAGTTTACGATTTGTGATTTGTGATTTTTCAATGATTTCCTCAGTTTTTAAAACCGAATCTAGATATTCTTTATTTAAGATTTTCCATCCGTTAAGGTGATCATAGGTGTGATTACCAATAGCGTGACCGTCATCAATAATCCGCTTAAAAATAGTTGGATGAGCCTCTATATTTTTACCAATACAAAAAAAGGTTGCCTCGGCATTGTATTGTCTCAAAGTATCTAAAACCCAATTGGTAATTATTGGAGAGGGACCGTCATCAAACGTAAGGTATATGTTTTTTTCTATTGATGAAAAATTCCAAGTTTGATTCTGAAATAAAACAGGAATTAAACTTGGAATTTTTACAAAATAAGGTTTCATTTTGTGACGATATAAATATATAGCGATATAGAATTTTATTCCATAACGTTTTCTAATAGTTTAAAGGAAGCTATATATTCTTTTTTCAATTTACCGGCAAATTCTTGATCATGTTCATCAGCAGTTGCAACAATATTATTATACATTAAAAGGGTAGCTTCAATATCGTCGAAATGTTGAGAAATATCAAAGCTATCATCTAAACCGCTATAAAACTCTATACGGTCTTGAAAAATATCTACTAGTATATTTGATATCTTTCTTGCTTTCTCTTTTTTACCTAATTTATAATAATTCTCAGGATAACCCAATACCATCCCGAAATGACTATATGTTTTTATTGGCATTTTTTCCATAGATAGGTCAAGCATTTCTTCAGCCTTATCATATTGCTTCTCTTTGATAAATTCTTCAGCCAAACGCGCTAAATAATTTCTAAATGAAATACTATTTTTACGAGATTCAACATCTACATAAATAGCATCGCTATTTGAATTTTTCCAATCCCATTTTTTAACATTATTATACATGGTCTCTGTATCAATTCTACCAAGGTCAAGTATACTTTTTGACCTGCCGTTTTTATCTTTACTTGACGTATAAATAGGTACAAATTTATAGGCGATACCATCTAACTGCATATAGTCTTTTAACCAGATATATTCTTCGTCAGCATGTGCTCCACCAGTAAAATATAGCGGTCTTTCCCAATTATTATTGGCTAACATATCAAGCATTAAAATTCTATTTTTTGTCAAACCCAATTTATCAATTGTAATATCGATATACGGTACAATTTTAGCAGAATCTTTTAACGAAACTATCTTATTTTTTAGTACCGCTTCTTTGTCAACATAAATTCTCAATTTATTGGTAGGATAAAATTTTTCAGGGATACCATCTTCATCTAAATCAATTTGTGTTCTTGGGTCATCACTTGCAATCCAATTCATGAAAATTTTAATATCAATTCTATTTTCAGATTTCTTTTTCTCAACTTCTGACGAGAATATACTGGTTGTATCTCTAACAGAAGAATCAATCAAAGGAGTACCTTTTAACTCCATAGGAATGTGATATGCTACATCTAAAGACCCTGTTCTATATTGTTCGTGCGTTAATTGTGATGGAATAGGGTCTGCATCATAGGTTTTCCTTTTTTGTTGATCTATATACCAATCGGTTGCCAATAAACTGGTATTTATTAATTTAATATCAGTTCTATAATCTTCTACTTCTTGCATATACCAAAGTGTAAAGGTATCATTATCGCCAATGGTAAACATAATGGCATTTTCTTGGCAAGAATCTAAATATGCTTTTGCATTATTACGTGTATTATATCTACCTGAACGGTCATGGTCATCCCAATTTTCTGAAGCCATTAAGGTTGGTACTGCAAGTAAGCAAATACCAGTTAAACCTACCGCCAATCCTTTTTGGTTTATCTTACCTTTAAACTGTTCAAACAATGCCAATACACCTAAACCAATCCAAATAGCAAAAACGTAAAATGAGCCTACCACGGCATAATCACGTTCTCTAGGTTCAAATGGTTTGGGGTTTGTATAAAATATAATTGCCAATCCTGTAAAGGCAAAGAATAGTAAGAGTATATAAAAATTCTTTTTATCAAATTTTATATGAAAAAGTAGACCAATAATTCCTAATATTAATGGTAAAAAATAATAGGTATTACGTCCTTTATTATTTTTAACTTCTTCGGGCAGATTATCTTGTGATCCTAAACGAATTTCATCAATAAAATCAATGCCACTTAACCAATTACCATGGGTATCTAAATTACCTTGAATATCGTCTTGCCTCCCTGTAAAATTCCACATAAAATACCTACCATACATATATCCAAATTGGAATTTAAACATAAATTTTAAATTCTCGCCAAAAGTTGGTCTGCGTTTACTTCGTGGGTTGATTCCGGCAATAGCTTTATAGTTAGCAACTACACTTGGTGAAGGGTCAACCATTCTTGGTATAAAACCTTTATGTTTATCAGTAAAATTTGGCAATGCATCTTTGTAATGATTTACAATTATATACTTGCCCAATTTTTCGTCTTTTTCATATTTAGGCTTATCATCTCTATACGGATCATTACGGTCTTGTTCTCTAGTTTCTGAATAATAGGAATCATAAAAAATACTCGCATCGCCATATTGTTCTCTATTATAATAGGCTAATAATTCTCTAGCGCTTGACGGGTTATTTTCATTGATAGTTGTATTTGCGTTAGCTCGTATAGGCAACATCATCCATGACGAGAATCCAATCATAGTAAATAGTAAACATAAAACAATAAGATTGGTATTTACTAAATTTTTCTTACGTGTGTATTTTATAGCAAAATAAAATACGGCAATTAAAATAAGCCCAGCTATAATACTTCCTGAATTAAAGGGTAAACCAATAGTGTTGACAAAAAACAACTCAGATACACTAAAAAACGAAAGTGTATAAGGAAATAAAAACTTAAATACAAAGACCAATACTAAAATAGCAACAATATTAGCAATGATAAATTTCTTAGAAGTAATGTTGTCATATTTTTTATAGAAATATATAAATACAATTGAAGGAATAACCAATAAAGAGAGTATATGCACACCAAATGACAACCCTACTACAAAAGAAATTAGCAATAACCATTTATGACCTCTTGGTGAATCCATTTCGCTTTCCCAACGCAAGCCTAACCAAAATAATAAAGCCATTAAAAATGATGACATGGCATATACTTCTGCTTCAACGGCACTAAACCAAAAGCTATCAGAATATGTATATGCTAGAGCT
>CAZHYX010000018.1:4835-9242 GCA_964536675.1 uncultured Flavobacteriaceae bacterium | reverse complement strand
CAACTAAACCACTTCCTAAAATTGCTATTGATTTTCCTGAAGTTAATTCTTCTGTTTTTATAACTATTTTTTTGGCTAAAGCGGTTATTGTCCAAAATAAAAAGAGAATAGCAAAAGCACTGGCTAATCC
Organism: uncultured Flavobacteriaceae bacterium; assembly: GCA_964536675.1. GTDB lineage: Bacteria > Bacteroidota > Bacteroidia > Flavobacteriales > Flavobacteriaceae > Aureibaculum. The sequence continues at coordinate 9,112 of CAZHYX010000018.1, read as the reverse complement.
TGACATAAAGTTTATCATCTTCGCTATTAGTGTTATATCACTAGTAAATATAGAAAAGAAGGCGCCCAGCATTTGATATAATGGTGCTCCTGGGGGGTGTCCAACTTCTAATTTTGTTGCTGTAGAAATATACTCACCACAATCCCAATAACTAACAGTTGGTTCTAAAGTTAGCGTGTAGGTTATTAAGGCAATTGCAAAAGCGAACCACCCTAAAATAATGTTCCACTTCTTATAATTAAAACTTGTCATGCATTAGATTTTATACTGTTGGCGAATTTACTAAATAAATATCGATTTATTTTCCTACTTAGGTATACTTTAGTAAATAAGAGGTGTTAAAATTCTATTAAAATTACTTTTAAATTTTCCCAAAAAAACTTGTAGAATTAAAACTTTGCTTTAAATTTGCACCCTCTTAGCAAAATAGCTTAAGAAAGTTATTGTCCCATGGTGTAATTGGTAACACACCGGTTTTTGGTACCGACATTCAAGGTTCGAGTCCTTGTGGGACAACAAAATTGTACAAATGCTTCCATTTTTTTGGAAGCATTTTTGTTTTGTAAAACAAAAATGGCGAGAAATTTATCTTGAGTCTTTCAATAGAGTTTGTATCTAGCGAAGTCGAGATGCCCAAGACAGGCTAAAGTCAAAAGAAATACTTTTGGGCAATAAAAAACTCTCTTCAAAATTTATGAAGAGAGCTTTTTATATATTTTAATCGTTATTATACCTTAAAAGTAATTACAGGCCGTAATGCATGATTTGCCAATTCTTTACTAATACTTTCATTAAATAATTGTGATAGACCACTTCTACCATGTGTATAAATACCTATTAGATTAGCATTAATTTGTTTGCCAAAATTTAAAATACCTTCTTCAATGGAAGTGTCATTATAAATATTTATTGTGAAGTCTTTAACATCAAAGCTTGAAACATAGTTTTCAAGTCTATCTCTAGACACTTTGGTTGATTCAAAATTATGAACAGTATTGATAAATAATAAATGTAAGTTTACATTAAAAATGGATGTAAAATCTAATACTTTTTGAAAATTTGCTTTACTCTCAGCACCAAAATCTGAAGCAAAGATCATATCATTAAATTCAAAGTTTTCAATATCTTGTTTAATGACCAATACCGGAATATGAGAATGTCTAACTACTTTTTCAGTATTTGAACCTACTAACATTTCTTTTAGACCCGTAGCGCCTTGTGAGCCCATAACAATTAGATCAACATCATTCTTCTTACTCTCTTCAATTACTCCATCAAAAGCTTTATGAAAACGTACAGATTCAATAACAGTAAGTCCATCAAAAAACGGCAAAGCTTTAAATTTTTCAAATTCTTTATGAATTCCTTTTAAATAATAAATACTTTGGGCACCACCTTGAAGGTTACCTCCACTTGCAGGGTCTATTGATGTTGAAGGAATGTCTAACATATGTAATAGTATAATTTCACTATTCGTTTTTTTTGCAATTGTTGCAGCTACTTTACAAGCATATTCTGCCTGATCAGAAAAATCGATTGGAACGAGTATTTTTTTCATGGTTTGGGTTTTAAGAATTTTGATCATATAAAGGTACTAACATATAACGATAAAAAACTATGATTCTTGTCATTGTAAAATATAGTTTATATATTTGCAGCGCTAAATAAAGGTGTTTAAGAAATTGGAGGGGACAGAGAGTCCCCTCTTTTTATACAAAAAATGGAGCAAGAGTTCGTAAAAAAGCTTGTTAATGAAGCTATAAATGAAAATCAAGAACTATTTTTAATTGATTTAAAAATTTTACCTGATAACAAAATTATAGTTATAGTAGATGGTGATAGTGGGATTTCTTTAAAAGAATGTATGAGAATAAGCAGGCATGTTGAACATAGTTTAGATAGAGACACTATAGATTTTTCTTTAGAAGTAACCTCGCCAGGAGCTACTGAACCTTTGGTGAATAAAAGACAGTATAAAAAAAACTTGGGAAGAACTTTAGAAATAAAAACTGAAATAGAGAAACTTGAAGGGAAACTAGTTAAAATTGATGAAAATGAAATCATCATTGAATGGAAATCTAGAGAACCAAAACCTATTGGTAAAGGGAAAATAACAGTTACTAAAAAAGCCGTTTTACCATATAAGGATATTAAACAAGCAAAAGTGAAAATAAAATTTTAATTTAAGAAAGCATGGAAAACATCGCATTAATAGATTCTTTTTCTGAATTTAAAGATGATAAAAGTATTGATAGAGTAACGCTTATGGCGATACTTGAAGATGTGTTTAGAGCAGCATTGAAAAGAAAATATGGTTCAGATGATAATTTTGATATCATTATAAACCCTGATAAGGGCGATTTAGAAATATGGAGAAACAGAATAGTGGTTAAAGATGGTGAAGTTGAAGAGCCTAACGAAGAAATAGCATTATCTGAAGCAATAAAAATTGAACCTGATTTTGAAGTAGGTGAAGACGTATCAGAAGAAGTAAAATTAGAAGATTTAGGTAGAAGAGCTATTTTGGCATTACGTCAAAATTTAATAGCTAAAATACATGAACATGATAATACTAATATTTTCAAACAATTTAAAGAATTAGAAGGCGAAATTTACAGTGCCGAAGTACATCATATTAGACACAATGCCATTATTTTATTAGATGATGATGGCAATGAAATTGTATTACCAAAGAGTGAACAAATAAGATCTGATTACTTTAGAAAAGGAGAATCTGTAAGAGGTATTATTAAATTAGTAGAATTACGAGGTAATAAACCTGCAATTATAATGTCAAGGACCTCTCCTGATTTCTTGGTGAAATTATTTGAACAAGAAATTCCTGAAGTGTTTGATGGCTTAATTACTATTGAACGTGTAGCGAGAATTCCTGGCGAAAAAGCTAAAGTTGCTGTTGATTCTTACGATGATAGAATTGACCCTGTTGGTGCTTGTGTAGGTATGAAAGGTTCTCGTATTCATGGTATTGTTCGCGAATTAGGAAATGAAAATATTGATGTAATTAACTTTACAAAAAATGATCAATTATTTATTGCCAGAGCATTGAGCCCTGCCAAAGTAGTTTCAGTTGATATAAAAGAGGCTACTATTGAGGGCGAAAAACAAAAAGTAGAAGTGCTTTTGAGACCTGAAGAAGTTTCTAAAGCTATTGGTAAAGGTGGAGTTAATATTCGTTTAGCAAGTCAATTAACCGGTTATGAAATAGATGTGTTGCGTGAAGGAATTGAAGATGAAGATGTAGAATTAACAGAATTCTCTGACGAAATAGAGGCTTGGGTAATAAAAGAATTTAATAATATTGGTTTAGATACCGCTAGAAGTGTTCTTGACCTTGATGTAGTTGATTTGGTAAAAAGAACTGATTTAGAAGAAGAAACAATATTAGATGTTCAACGTATTTTAAAAGAAGAGTTTGAAGATTAATTTAATATTAATATTGCGTTGATTAGATATTTCCTTGGAAAAGGAGTCTTGGAAAAAAATAATAGAATAATATATGGCTACATTGAGGCTTAATAAGGTTTTAAGAGAATTAAACATTTCATTAGATAGAGCTGTTGAGTGTCTTTCAAAAAAAGGTTTTGAAATAGAAGCTAGACCTACAACTAAAATATCTGATGAGATATATAATGTGCTTTTGGATGAATTTCAAATTGACAAAAGTAAAAAAGTTGAGTCTAGAGAAGTTGGTGAAGAAAAGCGTAAAGAAAAAGAAGCACTTCGTATAGCTCAAGAAAAAGAGTTAGAGAAAAAACGCATAGAAGAGGCTAAAAGGAAGATTTTTAAACCTGAATCTGAAAAACTAACAGGAATTAAAACTGTTGGTAAAATAGATGTAACACCTAAAAAAGAAACTAAAAAGGAAACTCCAATAAAAGAAGCCCCTAAAAAAGAAGATAAAGTAGATATTGCTCCAGTAGCCCAAAAAGAAACTTCAGAAGAAAAACCTGCTGAGTTAGAAAAAATTACTACTAAGTATCAAAAACTAACTGGCCCTAAACAAGTTGGCGATAAAATTGACTTAAAACAATTTGAAAAACCCAAAAAGAAAACTACAGAAAGAAAAGGTACAGTAGACAATAACGCTAATAAAAAGAAAAGAAGAAGAATAAATAAACCAACTGGCAATACCAATAGTGGTGGTTCAAATAGAAGATCAAATTTCAAATCTGGAGGTAATAAAGGAACAGGTAGAAGTAGAAAAAATGTTGTTAAAGAAGAACCCTCTGAAGCAGAAGTGCAAAAACAAGTTAGAG
>CAZHYX010000018.1:0-4818 GCA_964536675.1 uncultured Flavobacteriaceae bacterium | reverse complement strand
CAAGGTAAATCTAAAAAAGGTAAAGGGGCTAAATATAGAAGAGAGAAAAGAGATTTACACCGTCAGCAAACCGAAATTGACTTAGAAATACAACATGCTGAAAGTAAAACTTTAAAAGTAACAGAATTTGTTACTGCTAGTGAAATGGCTACTATGATGGATGTCTCTGTATCTGAAATTATATCAGCATGTATGTCATTAGGTATGATGGTAACTATGAATCAGCGTTTAGGTGCTGAAACACTAACTATTGTTGCTGAAGAGTTTGGGTTTGACGTTGAGTTTGTGAGTGCTGAAGTAGAAGATACCGTTGAAGAAATAGCTGATAAGCCTAAAGACTTAAAACCAAGAGCGCCTATAGTTACTATTATGGGGCATGTTGACCATGGTAAAACCTCATTACTTGATTATATAAGAAAAGCTAATGTTATTGCGGGTGAGGCAGGTGGTATTACACAACATATTGGTGCTTATGGAGTAGAGTTATCTGATGGGCAGAAAATAACATTTTTAGACACACCAGGTCATGAAGCCTTTACAGCAATGCGTGCTCGTGGAGCCCAAGTTACAGATATTGTAATTATTGTTATTGCTGCTGATGATTCTTTAATGCCTCAAACTAAAGAAGCAATTAGTCATGCACAAGCTGCAGGTGTGCCTATAATTTTTGCTATCAATAAAATTGACAAACCTGATGCCAAACCTGATAAAGTAAAAGAAGAATTAGCTGCTATGAATTTATTAGTAGAAGATTGGGGTGGTAAAATACAATCACATGATATTTCTGCTAAAACAGGACAAGGTATTGATGAATTATTAGAAAAAGTAATGCTTGAGGCTGAGTTATTAGAATTAAAGGCAAATCCCAATAAAAAAGCCTTAGGTACTGTAGTTGAAGCATTATTAGATAAAGGTAAAGGATATGTTTCTACAATTTTAGTAGAAGCCGGAACCTTAAAAATAGGTGATTTTGTACTTGCCGGAAAACATAGTGGTAAGGTAAAAGCAATGCATGATGAACGTGGTAATAATTTAAAAAAAGCTGGACCATCAACACCAATTTCTATTTTAGGTTTAGACGGTGCTCCACAGGCAGGTGATAAATTTAGAGTATTTGAAGATGAACGTGAAGCCAAGCAAATAGCCTCTAAACGTGAACAATTACAGCGCGAACAATCAGTTCGTACACAACGTCATATTACCTTAGATGAAATTGGGCGTAGAATTGCCTTAGGTGACTTTAAAGAATTAAACATTATCCTTAAAGGAGATGTTGATGGTTCTGTTGAAGCATTGACCGATTCATTACAAAAATTATCAACCGAAGAAATTCAAGTGAATATTATTCATAAAGGTGTAGGCGCCATTACAGAATCAGATGTGTTATTGGCTTCTGCTTCAGACGCTATTGTGATAGGGTTTAATGTAAGGCCTTCTGCAACGGCTCGCGCATTAGCTGAAAAAGAAGAAATAGACATCAGAAGTTATTCGATTATTTATAAAGTAATAGATGAAATTAAAGATGCCATGGAAGGGATGCTTTCTCCTGATATGGTTGAAGAAATTACCGGTAATGCCGAAATTAGAGAAACCTACAAAATATCTAAAGTAGGAACTATTGCAGGCTGTATGGTCACAGATGGTAAAATATTTAGAAATTCTAACATCCGAATTCTTAGAGATAATATAGTTGTCTTTACTGGCGAATTAGCCTCTTTAAAACGCTTTAAAGATGATGCAAAGGAAGTGGCTAAGGGTTATGATTGTGGTATACAGATTAAAAACTATAATGATATTAAAGAATTAGATGTTATTGAAGCATATCATGAAGTTGCAGTCAAAAAGAAATTAAAGTAATAGCCATATAGCTGATTCCAATAAAATTCTTAACTAAAACCTATGTTTTAAAAACATAGGTTTTTTTGTATAATAGCTCTAAATTAATATCAATAATTTGGTAGTAAAATTTGTTATCTTTGTTATCGTTATAAAACCTTATCACATTGATGAATTTTTGGCCAACAGTATCTAGGATTATTCTTAAAGGGCGTATTCCTATTTTAATAATACTTGCCTTAATTACGTATTTTCTTGCATCTCAAATGCAATACATGCGTTTTTCGCATAGTGAAGCCAATTTACTACCAAAAAATCATGAAGTAAACATTCAGTACAATAAATTTCTAGAAATTTTTGGTGAAGAAGGTAATCTTATCATACTAGCAACCCAAGACTCAAGTATTTTTACTTACAAAAAATTTAATAATTGGAATGTACTATCTCGTACATTAGATACTTTCCCTGAAGTAGATTTTACAGTTTCTATTGGTGATATTAAAAAATTAAAAAAAGATACTAAAAAGAAGCAGTTCATTGTAGAACCTCTATATGAAAACGAACCTACAACTGACGAAGAAGTCAAAAAAATAAAGAATGAACTCTTTAATAACCTACCTTTTTTTGATAACTTTTTGTTTAATAAAGAAACGGGTACCATTAGAACCATTATTTATTTAAAAAAAGATATTGTAAATACACCAATTCGTAAAGATTTTATTTTCAAAGCACTAAACCCTCTAATAGAGCAATTTGAAAAGGACAATACTATTGATGTTAAAGTTTCGGGTATGCCATATATCAGAACCATGAACTCTCAAAATATTATTGACGAGATAGGTATATTTCTTGGTCTGGCATTAGCAGTAACATCATTTATATTCTTTTTATTTTTTCGTTCTTTTAGAGCTACTTTTATAACTATACTCGTAGTCAGTATCGGCGTAATATGGGCTTTCGGGTTTATTGGTTGGTTTGGATATGAAATATCTGTTTTAACGGCATTAATTCCACCTTTAATTATCGTAATTGGTGTACCAAACTGTATCTTCTTAATTAATAAATACCAACATGAAGTTAAAACTCATGGTAATCAGGCAAAATCATTACAACGTGTAATTTCTAAAATAGGTAACGCTACTTTAATGACAAATGTTACCACAGCTTCAGGTTTTGCTACCTTTATCTTTACCAGAAGTCAATTATTAAACGAATTTGGTATTATTGCTTCTATTAATATTATGGGAATTTTTATATTATCACTATTAATTATTCCTATAATATATAGTTTCCTTCCTAAACCAAAAGAAAAACACTTACAACATTTAGAGCGTAAATGGGTAGAGCGTATTGTTGACTGGATGGAAGAAACCGTTCGCCATAAGCGCATAGCTGTATATATTTCTACCTTATTGATTATAATTTCAAGTATTATTGGTGTATATATGATTCGCGTTTCGGGTAGTTTAATTGAAGATATGCCCAAAGGAAAACCATTCTTTAAAGACATTGTATTTTTTGAAAAGGAATTTGGTGGTATTATGCCCTTAGAAATTATAATAGATACCAAACGTAAAAAAGGTGTAATGAGGCTTTCAACGTTAAAGCGGATGGATAGGTTAAACGATATTATTGATGAGATTCCTGAATTATCACCTACTGTTTCTGTTCTAAACTTAGTAAAATATTCTAAGCAAGCTTATTATAATCACAATCCGAAATATTACCAATTACCAACCAATCAAGAAAGAAGCTTTATTCTGTCATATACTAAGAATTCTGATGTCAATTCAGATTTACTAAAGAATTTTGTAGATTCTACAGGTCAATATGCGCGTATGACTACATTTATGAAAGACATTGGTACCGATAAAATGGAACGTATTGAAGAGCGTTTACAAGCAAGAATTGACAAAGAATTTCCTAAAGAGAAATATAGTGTTACCATGACCGGTAAAGCCTTGGTTTTTTTAAAAGGCACCAATTATTTGATTAGAAATTTAATAGTTTCGTTATCATTAGCCATTCTATTAATTGCACTTTTTATGGCTTGGATGTTTCGATCGTTCCGAATGATAATTATATCATTAATTCCCAATGTTTTACCATTATTAGTTACAGCCGGGTTGATGGGCTTTCTGGGTGTACCTATAAAACCTTCCACCATATTAGTATTTAGTATTGCTTTTGGTATTTCGGTAGATGATACCATACACTTTTTAGCAAAATACAGGCAAGAATTACAAGCTAACAATTGGAAAGTAAGAAAATCTGTATATGGGGCTTTACGAGAAACAGGTGTAAGTATGTTTTATACTTCTATTGTACTCTTTTTTGGCTTTTTAGTATTTATTGTTTCTAGTTTTGGTGGTACAATTGCCCTTGGCGGATTGGTATCAGTAACCTTATTATTTGCGATGGTCTCTAATTTATTATTATTACCCTCGTTATTACTATCGTTAGAACAACGTATTGCCAATAAAAAGACATTTAAAAAACCTGCCATTCAAATTTTACCGAAAGAAGATGTGAACATTGAAAGTAATGATGAGGGCGAAACTGAACTTAAAATTGATAAATAAATGAAGGGAATTATATTAGCAGGAGGTAGCGGTACAAGATTACATCCATTAACGTTGGCTGTAAGTAAACAGTTAATGCCTATTTATGATAAACCGATGATCTACTATCCGCTATCAACATTAATGTTAGCAGGTATTAAAGATATTTTAATCATTTCTACACCACATGATTTGCCTTTGTTTGAACGTTTATTGGGCGATGGTAAAAATTTAGGTTGCAATTTTCAATATGCCGTTCAAGAAATACCAAACGGATTAGCACAAGCCTTTGTTATTGGTGAAGAATTTATTGACGACAACGACGTGGCTTTAATTTTAGGCGATAATATTTTTTATGGAACTGGTTTTGAAAACCTATTAATTGAAGCTTCAAAACCAAATGGAGGTAATGTATTTGCTT
>CAZHYX010000017.1:0-18059 GCA_964536675.1 uncultured Flavobacteriaceae bacterium | reverse complement strand
TACTCAATAATCCAATTAACTAATAACTAGCAACTAAATGTCAGGCAATCGATATAACTTAAGAGGTGTTTCTGCTTCAAAAGAAGATGTACATAAAGCCATTTCAAATATTGATAAAGGACTTTTTTCAAAGGCTTTTTGTAAAATTGTTCCTGATTATTTGACCAATGATGATGACTATTGCATTATAATGCATGCAGATGGTGCGGGTACAAAATCGTCATTAGCCTATATGTATTGGAAAGAAACTGGCGATATTTCCGTCTGGAAAGGCATCGCACAAGATGCGCTCATTATGAATATTGATGATCTATTATGTGTTGGCGCAACCGATAATATTCTATTATCATCGACTATTGGGCGGAATAAAAATGTGATTCCCGGTGAGGTAATCTCTGCTATTATCAATGGCTCAGAAGAATTATTAAAAGACTTAGCTAGTTATGGAGTTACTATTCATTCTACCGGTGGCGAAACTGCCGATGTTGGCGACTTGGTAAGAACTATTATTGTAGATTCAACGGTTACAGCAAGAATAAAACGAAGTGATGTTATCGATAATGCCAATATAAAAGCTGGTGATGTAATTGTTGGTTTGGCTTCTTTCGGGCAAGCAACCTACGAAAAAGAATATAATAGTGGCATGGGCAGTAACGGATTAACCTCAGCTCGTCATGATGTTTTTGAAAAATATTTAGCAGAAAAATATCCTGAAAGTTTTGACCATGCTGTTCCTGAAGATTTAATTTATTCTGGCAACATGAAGTTAACTGATAGTGTTGAAGATGCTCCGATTAATGCAGGGAAATTAGTGCTTTCACCGACGCGAACTTATGCTCCAATTATCAAAGAAATTCTTTCGGAATATTCATCAAAAGAAATTCACGGAATGGTACATTGTAGTGGTGGTGCTCAAACTAAAATTCTGCATTTTATTGACAACCTTCATATTATAAAGGATAATCTATTTGATATACCTCCACTATTTAAATTGATACAAAAACAGTCTAATACCGATTGGAAAGAAATGTATCAGGTTTTTAATTGCGGTCACAGAATGGAATTGTACGTTCCACAAGAAATTGCTGATGATATTATCGCTATTTCTAATTCTTTTAATGTAGATGCTCAAATTGTGGGGAAAGTGGAAATTTCTGATAAGAAGAAATTAACTATTACAAGTGAGTTTGGAGAGTTTGTGTATTTTTAGTGTCATTCCTGCAGCAGGCAGTCCCGAGAATTCGGGACAGAACAAACTTTTCAATGGATTTCTGCCTGCGCAGGAATGACAGAGTTTTCAAAACAGAACAACTATACATCTGATAATCAGTACGCACCATATTGAACAGATGCTTTTAAATTCAATTTTTGTAACAAAACACCCAATCAATTCACTAATAACAAAACAACTCAAATGATTTCACGCTTTTTAAAACTAGAATGGAAACAGTTTTTCCGTTCACCTCATTGGCAAAAAAGTATTGCAATAAAAATAGTAATGGCCTTTTTTGCACTATACTTTATTGTAATGTTTCTCGGCTTAGGAATTGCCATTTTTCCTTTATTAAAAAAAGCATATCCAGACAATGACCCTTTTTTTATCGTTACGGGGTTTCTGTTTTATTGGATAATAGCCGATTTACTCATGCGGTTTTTCTTTCAAAAACTACCAGTAATGACAGTAAAACCAATGCTAACATTAGCTATCAAAAGAAGTCAGATCACACATTATGTTTTAAGGAAATCTGCAGTTTCATTCTTTAATTTTTTACCTTTATTTGCTATTATTCCCTTTGCGCTTGTGCTATTAAATAAAGGATATGACAATTCAATAGTTGTATTTTGGACGCTCACCTTGATAATTATTGTATTTATCATTAATTATTTAAACTTTATTATTGAAAACCTGTCTTCTAAAACAGAATTATCTTTTTTACCAATAATTGCCGTAGCCGGAATCTTATTTGCCTTAAATTATTTTGAAATAGTTTCGTTTTCTAATTTAATTTCGAATGGTATCTTAAGTATTGCAAACAATCCAATATTAATTGCAATACCTATTTTAATTTTAGCAGTATTATATTTCTATAATTTTAGAATTCTAAAAAGTAAATTATACACTGATGGCTCAGTTCAAAGAAAAGTAAAGGAAGCTAAAACATCTGATTTAGAATGGACAAAACGATTCGGAGATATTGCACCTTTTATGCAATTAGATCTAAAATTAATATGGAGAAATAAACGCTCTAAATCTACCTTACCACTGTTGGCTGTAGGATTGTTATATGGTTTATTTTTCTACCCACAACCCATGTATCAAGACAAAGTATTTTTATATGCGTTTGTTGGAATTTTTTCCACAGGAATTTTCATGATTAATTTCGGACAGTTTATTCCTGCTTGGGATAGTAGCTATTATAAATTATTAATGAGCCAAAATTTTAAATATGAACGGTATTTAAAGTCAAAATTCACATTAATGTCTATTAGTGTAATCATTCTGTTTGTTCTGGGAATTCCTTATATCTATTTTGGATGGAAAGTATTAATAACACATTTTGCAGCTGCAATTTATAATATTGGAGTCAATTCGCATGTAATAATGTATGGGGGGTCATTTAATAGAAAAAAAATAAATTTAGATCAAAAAGCAGCATTTAATTATCAAGGTACAGGTGCAGTGCAATGGTTATTGGGCATTCCGTTAATGATTATTCCTATGGGGATTTTTGCATTAGTTAATTGGCTTATGAATTTTGAAGTAGCTATTGCAGTACTTATAGGAATGGGGTTAATAGGAATTGTATTTCACCAAAAAATAATGAAAACAATTACCAATAAATACTTATCAGTAAAATATATAATGATTGAAGCATTCAGTCAAGAAAATTAACACAAGATACAATGATACAAACTACAGAACTTACAAAAAAGTATAGCGGAACAACTGTTTTAAATATCGAAAATTTAGAAATACCTAAAGGTCAAAGTTTTGGTTTGGTTGGTAATAATGGTGCAGGAAAAACCACCTTTTTCAACTTACTATTAGATTTAATTCAACCAACAACAGGTCATATTATTAATACTAAAATTCAGGTTGATAAAAGTGAAGATTGGAAATCTTTTACAGGTTCTTTTATTGACGAAAGTTTTTTGATTGGTTATTTAACTCCAGAAGAATATTTCTATTTCGTTGGAGATTTAAGAGGGCAAAACAAAGCAGATATTGATTCTTTTCTAGTTAAATTTAAAGAGATTTTCAATGATGAAATTATTGGAAAAAAGAAATATTTACGCGATTTATCAAAAGGAAATCAGAAAAAAGCAGGTATTGTTGCTGCGCTTATCGGCAACCCTGAAGTTGTTATTTTAGACGAACCATTTGCTAATTTAGATCCAACTACTCAAATTCGTTTAAAACAAATTATTAAAGAACTTACAGAAAATAGAGAGATAACAGTACTTATCTCAAGTCATGACTTAACTCATGTAACTGAAGTTTGTGAACGTATTGTAGTCTTAGAAAAAGGTGAAATTGTAAAAGATCTTAAAACATCAGCTGAAACCCTTAAAGAATTAGAAAGCCATTTTGCTGTTTAATTTTTATTTATCATATTAAAATCAAACCCTATCAAAGGTTTTTACTTTAAAAGGTTGTTTTTCAAGAGCATGTATTTAAACTAAATTTATAATACTTCTATATTTTTAATGATGTTTATTAGTTCATTATCAATTATCTAAAAGCAAGTCTTTGTTCTTTTTTTAACAGTCCTAAGATTTCGGGAGTCTCATCTCTTTAGTTGGATAATAGTAATTTATTATTATAAATCCATACATATTTATTTGTACTTTTACCTTCGCAATAATTCGTGCTGAATTAAGTTTTAATAGTATGTTTAACAAAAGGATTCTATCGTATCTACTTTTATTAAGTTTTTTAGTTGCACTTTATAGTTGTTCAACAAAAAAGGATGCTTTTTTAAACAGAAACCTACATGCGCTTTCTACCAAATACAATATACTCTATAATGGTAATGTTGCTTTTGACCAAGCCAAACAAGTGTTAGATGATAATTATAATGATAATTTTTGGGAGTTATTACCAATTGAACCTTTAAAAATTGAAGAAGAAAAATTAGAGCTTCCTTCTATAAATAAAAAGAAACAATCTGATGATGGTGAAAGTACAGCACAAGGTTTTGAAAAAGCTGAAGAAAAGGCTGTAAAAGCGGTACAAAAACATTCAATGGATATCAATAGTAAAGAACGTAACCGTCAAATTGACGATGCCTATTTATTATTAGGTAAAGCTCGATATTATTCTCAGCGGTTTGTACCTGCTTTAGAGGCTTTTAATTTTATTTTAGAAAGTTATACTGACGGTGATCTTAGAGATGAAACGAGAGTCTGGCAGGCAAAAACATTAGTCCGATTACAAAATGAACAATTGGCTTTAGAAACTTTAAAGTTACTATTACAAAATGAATATCTACCTTTAAAAACTATTGAAAATGCTCATACAACCATGGCAATGGCTTATACTTCATTAGATAGTACAGATAAGGTAATTCGTCATTTAGATAGTGCAGTTTTCTTTTCTGATAACAACAAATTAAAAGCCCGTAACTTATTTATATTAGGTCAGTTATATAGAAGTCAGCAAAAAATTGATTCCTCTAATATGGCTTTTGAAGCCTTGGCAAAAACTAAAAAAGCGCCGCTTAGATATAAAATTCATGCCTATATTGATAGGGCTAAAAACTATTCAAAACAAGATAGTACCGAACTCATATTTGCCACTTTAAACAAACTAATTAAAGATAGAGATAACAGACCTTTTTTGGATGAACTTTTTTATCAAAAGGCATTTATTGAACTTCAAAATGACAGTATAGATAAAGCGGCAGCAAATTTTGAAAATTCTCTCAGAACCAGACAAGCAAAAAATTTTCAAAAAGAATTGTCTTACGAACAATTAGGAAACATTCTTTTTGATAAAGCTGATTTTCAACCGGCAGGCTCATATTATGACAGTGTTATTCAAATTACAAAAAACAAAAATGTAAAACGTATTAGACGTATCATTAGAAAACGTAAAAGTTTAGAAGAAGTTATTCTATATGAAGGTATAGCTAAGAACAATGATAGTATCTTAAGAATTGCAGGATTACCAAAAGAAGAACAAGAACAATTTTATCAATTGTATATTGATAAACTCAAAAAGGAGGAAGAAGAAGCTAAGAGAAAATTAGAAGAAGCTACAATTACTTCAGGTTTTGGTAATTTTAATGATGATGGCTCTAAAGATGCCTCAAAAGGTAGTAAATTCTATTTTTACAATACATCGGTAGCTGGTTTCGGCAAACAAGAGTTTCGTAAGATTTGGGGCAATAGAGCTTTAGAAGACAATTGGCGTTTATCTAATAAAAAAGCTATAACCAAAGTTAAAGAAAATTTAGAAGTTTTGGAAGCTGCAAATACTTTTGATAATTCTAAAAAATATGAGTTAGATTATTATCTGAGTAGAATTCCAACTGAAAAATCAAAATTAGACAGTATTACTTCACAAAGAAATGATGCCTATTTTAAACTAGGTTTAATTTACAAAGAACAGTTTAAAGAATATCCTTTAGCGGCAGACAGATTAGAAAAATTATTGAGTTTTAATCCGAAAGAATCTTTAGTATTACCAATTAATTATCACCTATATAAAATATATACAGAATTTAATGTTGAAAAGAGCAATAAATATAAAGAAGCTATCGTTAACAATTATCCAGATTCTAGGTATGCAGCTATTATCTTAAATCCGGAACACGTTCTTGCATCTAATGAAAAAGACAATTCACCCGAAGGAGTATATAATGATGCGTATTGTGATTATGATTTTTACCGTTATGAAGATGCCTTACAAAAATCTGAAAATGCAATAAAACAATTTGAAGATTTACCAATAATTCCTAAATTTGAATTATTAAAAGCATATATTTTAATGAAAACGAAAGGAGCTAAAGCCTTTAAAGAAGCTTTAGATTTTGTGGCAATTAATTATCCGAATACTGAAGAAGGCAAACATGCGGTTAGAATTTTAGGTGGTTTAAATACTGTTTCATCAGAGATTGAAAAAAAATAAATTATTATAAAATAGAAAATTTAACTCTCCCGATTTGACTATGAAAAAGATCGAAATTTAAAAACGGAGTATAAATTAAAAATGTAAAAAATCATGTTTTCTGAAAAAAAATCAAACCCAAACCAAGTACTAGCCCGAAATATTATAGGTAAAGACACCACTTTTGTTGGAGATATAAAATCTGAAGGAGATTTTAGAATTGATGGTAAAGTAGAAGGTAATATTAAAACTTCAGGTAGAGTTGTAATAGGTACTGAAGGTGCTGTTAAAGGAACAATTGAATGTACAAATGCAGATATTGAAGGAAAATTCTCAGGTAATTTAACGGTTGATCAATTATTATCATTAAAATCATCAGCACATATTTCTGGCGATGTAATATTGGGTAAACTTTCTGTAGAGCCTGGTGCTAATTTCAATGCTACTTGTAATATGAAAGGTTCTATTAAAGCACTAAAAAATGAGCTCCCAAAAGCAGAAAAAATCGCTTAATAACTATGCTAAATTTTCTAGTTTAGCTTTTCAAATGTTTGCTATTATTGGTTTGGGGTCATTCTTGGGTGTAAAACTAGATGAATTTTATCCAAACCAGCATAATTTATATACACTTATATTATCTTTGTCATCTGTTCTTATATCAATCTATTATGTTATAAGGAGGATTATCTCATCATCAAAAGGTAATTAAATGAACACACTTTTTAAGAAAAGACAAAGTTCTTTTTCAATAAAACTATTCCTTTTTGCTATAGCTATGTATTTAATGCATCGCTATGTATTGCACTATTTTATTAGTGAAATATTTTTCTTTCCACTTTGGCATATCTATGTGTTTCATAGCTTAATAACTCTTTCGTTATATGCTATTATCAACTACAAAAATGCAATTGGTAAAACAGAAATATTTAATATATTTATGCTCAGTACACTAGTGAAAATGTTAATTGCTATTTTATTTTTATTACCATTATTAATTTCAGACTTTGAAAATAAGCAAACTGATGTGTTTAATTTCTTTATTCCTTATTTTGGCTTTTTGGCTTTTGAAGTGTATTTTTTAAGCTCTTTATTGAACGAAAATTAAAGGCTAAATAAATTCTAAATTTATCATAAATTATTGTTTGTCATTTAAGAGAATGTATGTACATTTGCACCTGATTTTTAGAGATATCATTTTTAATTTACAGGCATGCAAATCAATATTTTTAGATTTATTTTAATTGGATTGTTATTCTTCATTTCCTTTAATGGGTTTGCTTTCAATAATGAAGAAGATAGTGACGAAAAATTTGAGCCTAAAGAAATGATTTTGCATCACGTTAAAGATGCTCATGGTTTTCATTTGTGGGACTGGAAAGGACATGCTGTTTCATTACCACTTCCAATTATCTTATGGACAAACAATGGTTTGACTACTTTTATGTCTTCTGAATTTAATCATGATGATACTGGTAATATTATTGTAGAAAAAAACGGAGGTAAATTCGTAAAATTTCACGAAAAAATTTATCAGTTAAATCTAAATGAAACAAAGGTTAATTTTGATGAGGAGCATTACCCTATAAATGCAATCAAACCACTTAATTTTTCTATCACAAAAAATGTATTTATGATGTGGGTATCTGTACTCGTATTATTGTTAATATTTATTGGAGCCGCAAGAAGTTATAAAAAATCTGAAAACAATATTCCAAAGGGTATAGCTAGTTTTGTTGAACCTTTAGTCGTTTTTGTGAGAGATGAAATAGGAATACCAATGATTGGTGAGCATAAATATAAAAGATACATGCCTTACTTACTTACCGTATTTTTTTTTATTTGGATTAACAATGTTTTTGGATTAATCCCCATTTTAAATGGAGCAAATCTAAGTGGAAATATAGCATTTACATTTACATTAGCGATATTTACTTTTATTATTACAACCTTTAGTGGGAATAAAAATTACTGGAAACATATATTTTGGATGCCAGGCGTACCTGTACCCATGAAAATATTTTTAATGCCAATTGAAATTATCGGGATGTTTGTAAAGCCAATCTCTTTAATGATTCGTTTGTTCGCTAACATCACAGCAGGTCACGTAATCATATTAGCATTATTATCATTAATATTTATATTTAAATCTGTTGCAATTGCACCAGTATCTGTAGCATTCTCATTATTTATTACAATTATAGAAATTATTGTTACCGCAATACAAGCATATATATTTACAATATTGTCAGCCCTTTATTTTGGTATGGCAACTGAAGAAGAACATCATTAATTAATTTAAATTTTTATATTATGACTATTACTGGAATTGCAGCTATTGGAGCTGGTTTAGCAGCTATTGGAGCTGGTGTTGGTATTGGTAAAATTGGAGGATCTGCTATGGAAGCCATGGCACGTCAACCTGAAATGCACGGAAAGATTCAATCTTCTGCATTAATTTTAGCAGCCTTCGTAGAGGCAGTAGCACTATTTGGTGTTGTTGTTGCCTTCTTACTAGGGTAAAACAGAAAAACACAGAAGTAACGGTTGGTTACCTCTGTATTTTTTAAAAAATTTAAATTAAAGAAACATATAAAAATGGATTTAATCACACCTGGATTTGGACTTGTATTTTGGACAGCAATTACATTTTTATTGCTTTTAGTAATACTGAAAAAATTTGCTTGGAAACCTATTTTAGGAGCAGTAAGTGAAAGAGAAGACTCTATAAAAAATGCATTACTAGAAGCTGACAAGGCTCGTCAAGAAATGCTAGATCTAAAATCGGATAATGAGAAAATTTTAAAAGAAGCCAGAGCCGAAAGAGATAACATGTTAAAAGAGGCTAGAGATATTAAAAACAACTTGATAGAAGAAGCTAAAGATGAAGCAAAAGCACAAGCTAATAAATTGATGGAACAAGCCAAAGCTGCTATACAGAGTGAAAAATTAGCTGCTATTGCTGATATAAAAAGCCAAGTAGCTAATTTATCTATTGACATTGCAGAAAAAGTAGTTAAAAATGAACTTTCTGACAAAAACAAACAACTAAAATTAGTTGAACAGCTATTAGGCGAAGTTAAGTTAAACTAATATGATAGGATCTAGAGCTGCCATACGATATGCAAAAGCAATTTTAAATCTTTCTTTAGAATTAAAAAAGGCTGATACTATTAATGACGATATGCAATTAATAGCTTCAACTATTGAAGATAATAATGAATTACAGATAGTATTGAATAGCCCGATAATCAAATCAGAGGCAAAAAAATCGATATTAGAAGCCATATTCGATAAAAAAATTGATGATACCTCTTTAGGTTTAATCGATCTATTGGTAGAAAACAAAAGACTACCCTTATTACCTGAAGTGGCAAAACAATATACACTTTTATATGATGAGTATAAAGGAAGTCAAATGGCAGAAGTAACTACTGCTATTCCTTTAACTGATGAATTAGAAGAGAAAGTATTGACAAAAATTAAAGAGATTACCGGTAAAAAAGTAAGTCTTGAAAATATTATTGACCCTACTATTATTGGCGGATTTATCCTACGTGTTGGCGATAAACAATTTGACGCTAGTATTCAGGGTAAAATGAATAATTTACGTAGAACGTTTGAAACCAATTTTTATTAAGTAAAAATATAGAAATTAAATTAAATTTTGAATTGATGGTTAAGAGTAAATCTCAATACTAAAATCTCAATACTAACAAATATGGCAACAATAAAACCAGCTGAAGTATCAGCAATATTAAAGCAACAGCTATCAAATTTTGATGGTAAAGCATCTTTAGATGAAGTAGGAACAGTATTACAAGTAGGTGATGGTATCGCACGTGTATATGGATTAGCCAATGTGCAATATGGTGAATTGGTTCAATTTGAAGATGGATTGGAAGCTATCGTTCTAAACCTTGAAGAAGACAATGTTGGGGTAGTATTATTAGGACATTCTACTGAGATAGGAGAAGGATCAACAGTAAAGCGTACTGAACGTATTGCATCTTTAAGAGTTGGTGAAGGAATTTCTGGTAGAGTTATAAATACTTTAGGTTTACCTATTGATGGTAAAGGTCCAATAGAAGGTGAAACTTTTGAAATGCCATTAGAGCGTAAAGCACCAGGTGTAATTTTTAGAGAGCCGGTAACGGAACCATTACAAACAGGTATTAAATCTGTTGATGCTATGATTCCTGTTGGTAGAGGTCAACGTGAGTTAATTATTGGTGACCGTCAAACTGGCAAATCAACTGTTGCTATTGATACTATTCTAAACCAAAAAGAGTTTTATGATGCTGGTGAGCCTGTATATTGTATCTATGTTGCTATAGGTCAAAAAGCTTCAACCGTTGCTGCAATTGCTAATATGTTAGAAGATAATGGTGCGTTGGCATATACAACTATTGTTGCTGCAAATGCATCTGACCCTGCTCCAATGCAAGTGTATGCTCCTTTTGCAGGCGCTGCAATTGGTGAATATTTCAGAGATACCGGTCGTCCTGCATTAATTATCTATGATGATTTATCAAAACAAGCAGTAGCCTATCGTGAAGTTTCTTTATTATTAAGAAGACCTCCGGGACGTGAAGCATATCCTGGTGATGTATTCTATTTACATTCAAGATTATTAGAACGTTCAGCAAAAATTATAAATGATAATACTATTGCTGCACAAATGAATGATATTCCTGATTCATTAAAAGGAAAAATAAAAGGTGGTGGTTCATTAACAGCCTTACCAATTATTGAAACACAAGCTGGTGATGTATCTGCATATATTCCTACCAATGTAATTTCTATTACAGACGGACAAATTTTCTTAGATGGAGATTTATTTAATTCTGGTGTACGTCCGGCAATTAATGTAGGTATTTCAGTATCACGTGTGGGTGGTAATGCTCAGATCAAATCAATGAAAAAAGTAGCAGGTACATTAAAATTAGATCAAGCTCAATATCGTGAGTTAGAAGCCTTTGCTAAGTTTGGTTCTGATTTAGATGCAGCTACTATGAATGTGATTGAAAAAGGTAAACGCAATGTTGAAATATTAAAACAAGCTCAAGGAGACCCTTTTACTGTTGAAGATCAGATTGCAATTATTTATGCAGGTTCAAAAGACTTGCTAAAAAGTGTACCTGTAAATAAAGTAAAAGAGTTTGAAAAAAATTATTTGGCTTATCTTAATGCTAAGCATAGAGATGTATTAGACACATTGAAATCAGGTAAATTAACTGACGAAGCTACTGATGCATTAGAGAATGCAGCTAAAGAAATTTCAGCTAAGTATAATTAATCCCCTCTCGCTCTCCCCAAAAGGGAGATGATTGGTAATAATATTATCATTTAATATATAAACAAGTCCTTTCCTTTGGAAAGGATTTAGGATAGGAGAAAATGGCAAACTTAAAAGAAATACGTAACAGAATAACATCTATTGGTTCAACCATGCAGATTACCCGCGCTATGAAAATGGTATCGGCTGCAAAGTTGAAAAAAGCACAAGATGCTATTACTGCAATGCGTCCTTATGCTAATAAATTAACTGAATTATTAAAGAGTTTAAGTGCTACTTTAGACAGTGATGCAGGTGGTGTTTATGCTACCGAAAGAGAAGTGTCTAATATACTTTTAGTCGTTATTACCTCAAATAGAGGTCTTTGTGGAGGGTTTAACTCTTCTGTTATTAAAAAATCAATTGATCTAATTCAAAATACATATAGCAGAAAGCAAGTAGATGTATTAGCTATTGGTAAAAAAGGAAATGATTTATTATCAAAAAAGTATACTATTATTGATAATAAAAGTGAAGTTTTTGATAATTTAAGTTTTGATAATGTTGCTGAAATCGCAAATCATTTGATGGAGTTATTTGCAGATGAAAAATATGACAAAATTGAAATTATCTACAATAGATTTAAAAATGCTGCAACTCAAATCATAACACACGAACAATTTTTACCAATTGTTCCTGCTGAGAATACTGAAAATGCACATACTGATTATATTTTTGAACCTTCAAAGATAGAAATTGTACAAGGATTGATTCCTAAATCATTAAAGACACAATTATATAAAGCTATTAGAGATTCTTTTGCTGCTGAACATGGCGCACGTATGACAGCAATGCATAAAGCAACAGATAATGCTACAGAATTGCGCGATGACTTATTATTAACTTATAATAAAGCACGGCAAGCAGCAATTACCAATGAAATTCTTGAAATTGTTGGAGGTGCTGAAGCTCTCAATAATTAGGCGAAACGTAGTGAAGCCAAATTATTAAAGTGCTGAAGCGCTCAATAATTAAAAGCCATCCCATCCCGATAATTATCGAGACTTCCCAAAGGGAATGGCTATTGGAAATTTATAAACATTACAAAACACTCAAAGTTTCCTTAACTTTGGGTGTTTATATTTTATAACCATTTATGAAAGTACTTTTATTAGACTCCAATCACCCACTCCTAAAAAAAGGATTAGAAAGTTTAGGTTTTCATTGTGATGAAGATTTTACTTCCTCAAAGAAAGTAATTGAAGAAAAAATACATAATTATGATGGTATAGTTATAAGAAGCAGATTCTCTATTGACAACACTTTTATCAATAAAGCCTCAAACTTAAAATTTATAGCACGTGTAGGTGCAGGATTGGAAAATATTGATATTACCTATGCCCAAGAAAAAGATATCCATTTGATTGCTGCTCCTGAAGGAAATAGAAATGCAGTAGGAGAACATACACTAGGTATGATCTTATCATTATTTAATAAACTGAATAAAGCAGATAGAGAGATCCGTCAAGGTAAATGGTTACGTGAAGATAATAGAGGAATCGAATTAGATGGTAAAACCGTAGGAATTATCGGTTATGGTAATATGGGTAAAGCTTTTGCCGAAAAATTAAAAGGCTTCGATGTTAATGTAATTTGTTATGATATTAAAACTAATGTTGGTGATAAAAATGCATTACAGGTATCATTACAAAAACTACAAAAGGAAGCTGATATAATAAGTTTACACACACCTGAAACACCATTAACCATTAATATGGTCAATACCGATTTTATCAATGCTTTTACAAAACCTTTTTGGATAATCAATACAGGTAGAGGAAAAAGTATTATAACTGAAGATTTAATAATTGCCCTAAAGTCAGGAAAAATATTGGGTGCAGGATTAGACGTATTAGAATATGAAAAGTCATCCTTTGAAAATTTATTCTTAGATGATAATTTGCCTGAAGCTTTCCAATATTTAATCAACGCTAACAATGTTCTATTGTCACCTCATGTTGCTGGATGGACTGTAGAAAGTCATCAAAAGTTAGCACAAACCATCGTTGATAAAGTGCAATTAATTTTTTCATAAATTTAACACATGAAAAAAACAATTCTCATTTTTGCTTTGTTAATTGTTGCACTCATACTTCTTTTTCAAATTAGCAAGTATTCAATAGTTTTAGGCAAAATATCTATAGAATTTGTTATCACAATTATTGCAGTAATTTTTTTTGTTATAGGTATTTATATAAATAAAAAAAGCTTACATCAATCTAAAAAAGTAACTTCTAAAATTGATACTCAAAAAATAAAAGATTTAGAAATAAGTAAACGAGAATATGAAGTTTTACAACAAATCTCTTTGGGTTTATCTAATAAAGAAATTGCCGAAAAATTATTTCTCTCTGAAAGCACTATCAAAACCCACATCTCTAGTCTTTTTATAAAATTAGATGCTAAACGACGTACACAAGCCATCCAAAAAGCCAAAGAATTACATATTTTAAACTAAATTATGAGTTAATTGGTACTTTAGTATGAGTAAATATTAAATACACACTTGTAATTTTGTATAAAATTTATAACTTTATACATTATGAAACGAGCAAAGTAAAAGGTTTATAACTCTAAAAAATGGTTATTAACGAACAGTCCCGAAGCCTCGGGAACCATTAAAAAACAATAAATATAAACACATGAAAAATTCAATTTTAAAATTTGGGGGTTATGGTGCCTTAATTGGCGGGCTTATTTTTGTGGGAAGCCATTACTTACCATGGAATATTGATTTAGACATCCTTGAAACTTTTGGATGGATTTCCATTTTTGCATCTCTCTCTTTTGTCTTCTTAGGAATAAAACATTTTCGAGATCATATAAATAATGGTGTCATTCCATTTGGTAAAGCCTTATTAATCGGCCTTGCAATTTCTGCTATAGCTGGTTTAGCAATTGGAATTTTAGACATTATTTATCTTATTGCTATCAATCCAGATTTTACAAATGAATATATTCAACATACTTTAGATGGACTAAAAGGCACAGTTTCTGTTGAAGAGTTAGAAATAAAAAAAGTGAAATTATCAGAAGAAATGAAATTATTTGACAATCCAATATTTTCAGGTTTATTTATGTTCAGTTTGGTATTTAGTACAGGTATTATAGTTACTTTAATTTCATCTTTAATTTTACAACGCAAACAAAACTAATTATTATGCAATACGAAGCAAAAACTGTAGATGACTATATTAGTCAGATTCCTAAAGAAAGAAAAGACCCAATAAATAAGTTAAGACAAGTTATTTTGGCTAATCTTCCAAAAGGATTTGAAGAAGGTATTAACTATAAAATGATTGGCTATTACGTGCCCCATTCTAAATATCCTGATGGCTATCATTGTGACCCTAAGCTGCCATTACCTTTTATGAATTTAGCTTCACAAAAGAATTTTATTGCTGTATATCACAGTGGTGTTTATGCTGATAAAAAAATAATGGATTGGTTCTTAAAAGAATATCCTAAACATAGTAATCGAAAATTAGACATGGGTAAAAGTTGTATCCGTTTCAAAAAAATGGATGATATACCTTATGATCTTATCGGGAAATTAGCTTCAAAAATGACAGTAGACGAATGGATTGAAATCTATGAAGCAAATATTAAAAAGACATAAATTCAGTATAGATAAAAAACATATTTTAAAGTCGTTTTGTCATTCCTGCACAGGCAGGAATCCATAAAATGATAAATTTACTCTGAAGCTTAGGGATTGTCTCCAAATGAATGACAGTACTTTTCATTATAAAATATATAAATAATTGCTAATCAGCGAAATTTTTATCAAACTAACGTTAAAAAAGGAATAGATTTCCATCTCGATGATCATCGAGATAAAAAAAACTAAACTACTTATGAAAAAAAGAGTTACAGGTATAGGTGGGCTTTTCTTTAAAACAGAAGACCCTAAGGCTACAAAAAACTGGTATAAAGAACATTTAGGCTTTAATACTGATGATTGGGGATGTACTTTTTGGTGGAAAGATAAGAACGGAAATGATTGCTCAACTCAATGGAGTCCTTTTCAAAAAGATACCAACTATTTTGAACCTTCTAAAAAGGATTTTATGTTCAATTATAGAGTTAAAAACCTTACTGAATTATTAGCAACGCTTAAAAAAGAAGGTGTAACCGTTATTGACAAGGTTGAAGAATATGAATATGGCAAATTCGGGTGGATAATCGACCTAGACGGAAATAAAATTGAATTGTGGGAGCCTAAAGATGCTGCTTTTTTATAAACCTTAAGCTGAAAGTTGTTTAGAAGACATTTTTAAGGTATCTAAATTTAACATCAATTTTACCATGTCATATACTTCAGGTAATTTTTTATTAAATTCATGAGGCGTTTCGAAAAAATGTTCAACTAGAACCGATAAGAATTCATATTTATTTTTGAAAGCATAATCCCTTAAATAACCCGAAGCAACAATTTTTCGTTGCAACTTTATATCCTTCATTCTTTCTAAAAGGATATTAAAGTGTTCTAAAAATAAAATAGCCGTAAAACTTTTTTCTCTTAAAAAACTAAAGTGCATAGCATGAGCTAATTCATGTAATCCTAAGTTTAAATTATTATGCTCAACATTAATACCTTCCATAAAATCATCCCAAGAAAAAACAATAGTCCCTAATCTCGGGTTAGTTTCACCTAGATGACGTTTATTTGTAATTTTTGATAAATAATTCTTAGGATAAATAATAATATTCTCAAATTGAGAAAATAAATAGCTTCTCATCCCAAAAGTGAGCATTACAGCAGTAGAAGCAATTAATAATTCCATTTTCTTAGTAACTACTAAACCTCTTCTTCCTATAAAATTGTGTGACTCAATAAATTTTAAGACTCTATGTTCAAAATAACGCTTGTCAGTGGTTGATAAATTATTATAAAAAGTAAAATTTTTACTAATAATAGCCCTTTGCGCCCCGTACATATTATCAGGAAACAATACAAAACGAGTCAGTTTAACGGACTCCATCATATGACTTAAAAGCTCTATCATAACGAGTTGATTTAAATAGCAATTTTTTAATTATCAATTATAAGACATCAATAATTAGACCATAATTAATATTATGGCTTGTCATAATACAACTTATTTTGTTAATAATTACAGTTTTAACTAATTATTTTCTCATACCTAATATAAATCAACTAAGTAGTTTAGCAGATTTGTAGTTGTAATTATACCCACTAATTTTTCATTATCTACAACAGGTAAGGCATGAAATTCTTTTGAAGCTAATAATACCGCTACTTCTTTAATACCAATTTGAGTATAAAATTAGTCATAAATAAATTGAATTATTTTTTTACTTAAAAGAGGCAAAAAAATAAAGCATAGCTTAATTATGGTTTCTTTTTTTAACAAATTTTAAGTGAAAAAGAAACGATTTATATGGCTCGTTTTATAGTTAAATTAGTATAATAGTTGAATCAGAAGATGTTTTTTTAGGATTATTAGCTTTAAAATTGTAACTATAAAGTTCAATAAAAGAGTTAAGTTAAAATATGATAAAAGTCAGAAAGAACAGAAAAATTGAATTATCTACTATAATTTTAGGTTCTTCCTTTTTTAAGAGAAGGTTGGCTTTAGCTTGAAAAAACTATAGCTAACAGGATTATAGTTCCTTTGTGTTCCATCTTGAAAATGTAAAAACCAATAAATTCGAAGAATTTATATTTTTTGTTGAAATAAACTTTATGGAAGATAACTTTTCAATAGTTTATTTCAACAAAAAACCTGCAACTTTGTTGCAGGTTTTTCCATTTATCTGTGACCCTGGCAGGATTCAAACCTGCAACCGCTGGAGCCGAAATCCAGTATTCTATTCAGTTGAACTACAGGGCCATGTTTTTATTAACGCTTATTATTAATGCTATAAATATTAATTATTTTGTTTCGAGTTTCGAGTTTTTGCCATCTTCGGTCTCCTGTCATAAGACTAAGCCTTCATTTACATTAAATTTTTCTTTACAAGTGTAGAAATAGTCTTTCCATCAGCTTGACCAGTCAATTCTTTAGATACTACACCCATCACCTTGCCCATATCTTTCATACCCGAAGCTCCGAGAGAATCAATAGTCATAATCACCACTTTTTCTATTTCTTCTTCAGATAATGCTTCAGGTAAAAACTGCTCAATAACAGCCACTTGATCTAATTCTGGTTGCGCCAGATCTTCTCTACCTTGTTCTATAAAAATTGTAGCACTATCTTTACGTTGTTTTACTAACTTCTGTAAAATTTTTAATTCTAATTCTTCTGATAATTCTTCTTTAGCACCATTTTCGGTTTGTGCTAATAGTATAGCAGATTTGATAGCTCTTAAAGACTCTAATGCAACTTTATCTTTAGACTTCATTGCTTCTTTAAGCTTTTCCATTACCTGTTTCTGTAAACTCATATTATTCTATTTTTTTAAGGCTCACAAAGATATTAAAAAGAGATTAGATATGCTATTGAGTAATTATTAGAATTTTGAAAGTAACTAAAGACAATAATATGCTGCTGTTTTACGTTTAAAAGCTCTCCCTATGAAATAAGTCGTTTAAAATAAACACCTAGTTGGTGTTTAGAAAGTTTTTTATGCTTAATGTAAAAG
>CAZHYX010000016.1:14563-18999 GCA_964536675.1 uncultured Flavobacteriaceae bacterium | reverse complement strand
ATTTTGCACATCAATTTTACTTATTTTATGTTTGATTTGTCAAGTTAAGCGGATATTGGCTCTGCTGGAGAGCAACCAATCAAGGGATACCTTGATGGCTGACGAAAACGTCAAAATTAAGAGGTTCAATCGAACCTCTTTTTTGATATTTTATGAAGCCTTTATGCCTTGAAAAACTCATCTATAAATTTAATTTTTCTTGCTCTTGATAATCCATTATGATTTCTAAGTTTATTCTTTAAATCTGAAAAATGTCCATCAATTGCATTTGTAGTATTTGGAATATTTAACTCAAAATAATCATACCAAGTAAAAAGCCATTTAGAGTTAGTTTTGAGGCTTCTGTAAGCACTTCTTAATCTCTTGTGAGTATAGTGACTTTTTCCTGTTTCTAGGTTCGTTGTTCTTTCATTTAAAAATGATTCCCATTTTGAAAACCAAAGTTCTAATCCGCCTTCAAAAGATTCTTTGTCCGTCATTTTTAGCATAGCAATAAGTTCTTTTAACTCAATAGACGCAGGAAGTTTAGGGTTTTTAGTTATATATCTTCTAATTATTGCTACTTGATGGAACTGGCACATCTGAACAGGTGTTTTGTTAAAAGATTGGAGCAGACCTTTACGACCATCACAAACAATCCCTACAACTTCAAAACCTTGTTTTTTTAATTCATTTATCCCTTGAATATATAACGCATTGGTTTCTGTTTTTACGTAGTATTTTAATAGATTTTCTTTAGTGTAAGAATCCTTAAAAAGCATTGCTCCAAAGTTTCTTCCCCAGTAAGTTGTATCCATCAAAATAACAACTTTTCTTGGCTCTTTTTTTGGTATAAAAATTTGGTGTAAATCTATTTTTCGTTGAATGGTTCGTTTGGAGCAATTATACTTTTTTGATAACTGTATATAAGTCTGTTTTCCTTTGGTGTATTCTTCCCAAATAGCAAACGAATTTAACCTTGTTCCTGCTGAAAATTGCTTTTTACAGATATAACATTTATACATTTGTTTTCCTCTGAGAAAGCCATTTTTCTTTGTAATAGAACTCTCACAAAAAATACATTTTTTTTATTCAAAACCTTTGATTTGCCATTAGACCAACAAAGATAAAGGGTTCAAGAGTTTTGAGCCTACTATTTGTCTATTACGCCTAATTTTAAAATACTATTTTTATTTTAAGTATTTTTAAAATTAAAGTCTCACTAAAAAAACCCAAATTCGAAATACATCAAATTTGGGCTAACAAACAAAAACTAAGTAATTAATCAATCTACGTTATCGTGTAAAAAAGAATTATTAGAACGTAATTGAATATCATCATTGCCATCTTCACTTAATGATATTCTTGAGTTATTTTCTGTAACTTCAGAAGAAGGTTCTACATCTTCTAAATCAACACCCATTCTTTTATAAGCTGGTTGATTTTCTATTTCATCAATATTTTTATTTACTCTATTGACAAATTTGTAATTGAAATCTTTCATTTTTCGTCTTCTTTCATCAGCTGTTCCTTGTACTTCTGCAATAGTTCGGTTTAAAGGAGAATCTTCATCACTCCTACTAAAACGCTTATTGTCATCATTTTTATTTTCTATTCTTACATCAAATTTCAATTCTTCATCTTCAGTTTCATTATCCTGAGCTAAAGTCTCATTTTGCTTAGGTTTATCATCCATATAATCTTCTAAGCCATGTTTAATTTTACCATCAACAGTATGCACAGGTTTCACTAAAACAGGATCTATAACTTCAATTTCACTAATACTAGATGCAGATAATTGATGTGTAATTGTAGTTTCTTTAGTCTCAGCTCTCTTTTTTGGAGCCAACGGTAAATCAAAAGTTAAGGTTATTTGGTTTTCTTCTTCTTCTTCAACTTCCTCTTTAGCAACAACTTGTTTGATAACAAACTCATCAATAGTTTCTGTATCTACCTCATCATACACTACATCTATTTCATTAACTGATTCATTGGTCTCTATCAATTCGCTTTCCTCTTCTTGGTAATTAGGACTAATAATTTTCGCCTCAGTTTCAATCTCTAATGTATGTCTTACAATCGTTTCTTTTTCAACTTGTACTTCTTCTACTTTATGTTGTACATCTTCTAAATCATGAACAATTTTTTTAGCTTCAGTGCTAGTAATTTCTAACTGTTGTTCCTGATTAAAACCCGTAGCAATAATAGTTACCGCAATAGCTTCTCCTAGGCTATCATCTTCACCAACACCCATAATAATGTCAACATTACTTTTAGATTGACTTTGAATATAGTCATTGATTTCACCTATTTCATCAATAGTAATTTCTGCGGTACCGGAAACAATCAGTAATAATACGTTTCTAGCTCCGGTAATTTTATTATCGTTTAATAATGGAGAGTCTAAAGCTTTTGTAATCGCTTCTTGAGCTCTATTTTGACCTTCAGATGTAGCAGAACCCATAATGGCCGTTCCACTATTAGAAAGAACTGTTTTTGCATCTTTTAAATCAATATTTTGAGTATAATGATGTGTAATAACTTCGGCAATTCCTGTTGCTGCGGTAGATAACACTTCATCAGCTTTTGAAAAACCAGCTTTAAAACCTAAATTACCATAAACTTCACGTAATTTATTATTGTTAATAACCACCAAAGAATCGATATGCTGGCGCATTCTCTCAATCCCTTTTTGTGCCTGAATATTTCGCATTTTGCCTTCAAAAGAAAATGGTATTGTTACTATCCCAACAGTAAGCAAATCCATTTCTTTGGCAATTTTAGCAATAACCGGCGCTGCACCAGTACCTGTACCACCGCCCATACCAACAGTTATAAAAACCATTTTCGCTCTTGTACTGAGCATTGCTTTAATATCATCAATACTTTCCATAGCTGCTTGTTCACCAACTTCAGGATTAGCACCTGCGCCTAACCCTTCTGTTAAAGAAGCTCCCAATTGAATTTTTGTTGTTACCGGGCTACTTTGTAAGGCTTGTGCATCAGTATTACAAACCACAAAATCAACGCCTTTTATTCCTCTTTTAAACATGTGATTAACGGCATTACTACCACCACCACCAACACCAATAACTTTAATTACATTAGATTGATTTTTAGGTAAATCGAATGCAAGATTTTCAAATTCTGTACTCATAACTTTTTTCTTTTTGGGATTCTATTTTTTCTACTATTTTGATTATAATTAGTTGCCACCCCTCAGCGCGGGCTCCTCACTAAAATTGTCTACTGGACAATTTCTTAACATTTAGTCCTATTCTGCATTATCTAAAAACTCTCTAAACTTATCAGCCCATTTTTCAAAAATCGACTTTCTATCTTCTTTAATCGTACCATCAAAAGTTGTATCGTTTGAACTATTACCTCTTGCTGAATGCTTAGAAGACACTTGCTTAGATTTATCTTTATGATATAAACCTTTCATTAATAATCCAACCGCAGTTGCGTATGAAGGGCTCAATAAATCTACATCAGAATCGCCAGCTAAATGCTCATTAGGATATCCTATTCTGGTATCCATTCCTGTAATATATTCAACTAATTGTTTGATATGTTTCAATTCTGCACCACCGCCAGTCAAAACAATTCCGGCAATTAATTTTTTCTTAGTCTCTTCATGTCCATAATTCTTGATTTCTAAATATGCTTGCTCAATAATTTCAACAACACGGGCATGAATTATTTTCGATAAGTTCTTTAATGTTATCTCTTTTGGATCTCTACCTCTTAAACCGGGAATAGAAACTATTTCATTTTCTTTATTTTCACCGGGCCAAGCTGAGCCAAATTTTGTCTTTAGTAATTCAGCTTGTTTTTCGATGATAGAACAGCCTTCTTTAATATCTTCAGTAATTACGTTACCACCAAAAGGTATTACAGCCGTATGTCGTATTATACCATCTTTAAAAATGGCTAGATCTGTAGTCCCACCACCTATATCAATCAGTGCAACACCAGCTTCTTTTTCTTCATGACTCAAGACAGCTTCTGAAGATGCCAATGGCTCTAAGGTTATATTTGCCAATTCTAACCCTGCACTTTTGATACATCTACCAATATTTCTGATAGATGAAACCTGACCAACAACTACATGAAAATTAGCTTCTAGTCTACCTCCATACATTCCTATTGGCGCTTTTATTTCGGCTTGACCATCAACTTTATAATCTTGTGGTAAAACATGAATTATTTCTTCACCAGGAAGCATTACCAATTTATGAACTTGACCTATTAGCTTATCAATATCGTTTTCATCAATAACCTTTTCAGAATTAGGTCTAGTGATATAATCGCTATGGTGTAAACTTCTGATATGCTGACCTGCAATACCTACTACAACATCTTTAATTTTGAAATCTGAAACGCTCTCGGCTTCTTCAATTGCTTGTTGAATAGATTGAATAGTTTGCGTAATATTATTGACCACCCCTCTATGT
>CAZHYX010000016.1:11689-14543 GCA_964536675.1 uncultured Flavobacteriaceae bacterium | reverse complement strand
AGTATTTCAATTTTTCCATACTCATTAGTTTTACCTATCATGGCAACAATTTTGGTAGTACCAATATCTAAACCAACTGCTATATTATCTTGTTCCATAATTTAGTTTTTTGTGCACACAACTTGATTGTCATACATCAAATTTATTTTTTTATAGGTGTCAAGGGTTTTATCATTTAATACTTTGTGGTAAAACACTTTTAATTTTTTAATTTTTTTATCAATTTGTTGCAAATTTCCTAATTCTATAATTTGATTACCTACTCTAGTCTTCAACAAAAACTCTTTTTTCGGAGTTTGTGTTATGCCAATTATCTGTTTTTTTAAAAACTCATCTTCATAAATAAGTTTGGTCAACGTGAACATTTCTTCTGAAATTTTACCATCTAGAACTCCTTCAATAATCGGAACTCTAGCAGAATAATTTGATGACAAAGGCATTTTATTCCCTTTATTGTCAATATAATACGTCTGCTCACTTTGATTGACTCTTGCAATGGGTATTTTTTGTTTAATAATTGCACCTAATTCACCATTCACCGATAAAAAAACTTCTGCATTTTCTACCATCTTGTTAGAAAGTAATGTTTCTTCTAGTTCTTTCAAAAATATGTTTTCTTTTGGTTGGTTTATGAGTCCATTATAATTTTGTATTAACAATTTATTAACCATTTCATAAGTTATAAAAAGGTTGTCTCCATTTTCAAATTTAATATCAATATTGTCAACTTTTTTAGTCTTATTTCTATGGGATGAGAACCCGTAAAGAAACACGACAAAAGCAATTAATAAGAGTCCTTTTATATTACCAATATACTTTTTCATGCTACTCTATTTAACAAATTATCTTTTACCTCATTTACCATTTCCCCAATATTTCCGGCACCTATCATTACAATAACAGTCGCATCAGATAAATTTATATTTTTAACTAACCGTTCTTTTGATACTCTCTTTTTATTCGTAAGATTTACTTTATTTAATAACCAATCTGACGTTATTCCTTCAATTGATTTTTCTCTTGCCGGATAAATATCTAAAAGTATTAATTCATCAAATTTTGCTAAACTCTCGGCAAAATCATTAGCAAAATCTCTCGTTCTGCTAAATAAATGTGGTTGAAATATCGCCAATGACTTTTGATGAGGATATAATTCTTTTATGGCATCAGCCACAGCATTAATTTCTGTTGGATGATGTGCGTAATCATCAATTAAAACTAAGTTATCTGTCTTAATTTTATATGTAAATCTGCGCTGAATACCTTTAAATGTTTTTAAAGCTTTGGCAATGGTTTGGAGTTTAACTCCATACTTATTTGCCATTGCCAAAGCTGCCACAGTATTTAGCACATTGTGTTTTCCTGAAAGATTCAGTTCTATGTTTTTTATAATTTCTGATGGTGTATGCACATCAAAAAAGTATGTTCCGTTTTTAATTAAAATATTTTTAACATCGTAATCGGCATTTTCTTCAATTCCATAGGTAGTTCCCTTAATTGACAACCCTTTTTTGATAAAAAGTGTGTCTGAAACTTTTTTAGAAAAGTCTATAAAAGATTGTTCTAAAGCATCGGCTTCTCCATAAATATCTAAATGATCGGCATCCATTGAAGTAATGCAAGCTATATTTGGTGATAGTTGTAAAAATGACCGATCATATTCATCAGCTTCTACAACACTAATCTCATCTCCGCCAAGAATAAGATTTGAATTGTAATTCTCTGCAATTCCGCCTAAAAAAGAAGTAGCATTAACGTCTGCTTCTTTTAATATATGCCCTAAAATTGTAGAAGTAGTTGTTTTACCATGCGTGCCTGCAACGGCAAAGCAGAAAGTATTTTTGGTAATCTCTCCTAATATTTCAGAGCGTTTATAAACGGTATAGTTATCTTCAATAAAATAATTCAACTCACTATGGTCTTTTGGAACAGCAGGCGTATATACAACTAGTGTTTTTTCTTTATCAAAAACTTGTGTTGGAATAGCATTCACTGAATCATTAAAATGAATGGGTATTCCTAAGCTTTCTAATGATTTCGTAATTGGGGATACTGTTTTATCATAACCGCTAACATAAAAATTATGAACATGAAAATACCTCGCTAAAGCACTCATACCGATTCCGCCGATTCCGATAAAATAAACGTTATCCCAGCCCAAACCCCAGCCTGACTGCGAGGCAGGCTTCCCCAAGGGAAGGACTTCTGATTTTTTATCTCTATGTTGTCTTTTTTTACTCATTTTTTTAAGTTTCTTCCCTTTGAAAAGATGGAAGATGAGCTAGCTTCTCTACTTCGTTTACTATATGTTCTGTTGCTTTTGGCAGCGCCAATAACTTGATGTTTTTGCTTAATTCTTTTTGTTTTTCTTCATTATTCAACAAGCTTTTAAATTGTTTTTGAAAATCATTCAATTCACTTTCTCTCATCAATACCGCTGCATTTTTGTCAACTATTGCCAGTGCATTTTTAGTTTGATGGTCTTCAGATACATTTGGAGATGGAATAAAAATAACCGGCTTTCCTACTATGCATAATTCTGATATTGACCCAGCCCCAGCTCTACTAATAATAATATCAGCAGCGGCATAAGCTAAATCCATTTTATTAATGAATTCTACAACATTGACACCTGATAATGAGTCAAACTGTTTGTACTCATCATAGTAAAGCTTACCTGTTTGCCAAATAATCTGAACATTAGTATCAACTAGCCAATTAATTTGACTCTCTATCAATTTATTAATAGCTCTGGCACCTAAACTACCTCCAAGAATCAATACTGTTTTTTGATTGGGATTGAGTTTAAAGAACTGTTGCGCTTCACTTCTCTTATCAGCTATTTCTAACAGAT
>CAZHYX010000016.1:6881-11679 GCA_964536675.1 uncultured Flavobacteriaceae bacterium | reverse complement strand
GACGTACAGGATTACCTGTTTTAATAATTTTATCAGCTGGAAAAAAGCGTTCTAAACCATCATAAGCAACACAAATAGCATTCGCTTTTTTTGCTAATAGCTTATTGGTAATTCCCGGATATGAATTCTGCTCTTGCACCAAAGTCGGAATCCCTTTTCTATTTGCCATTTGCAACGTTGGACCAGAAGCAAAGCCGCCTGTACCAATTACTACGTTAGGCTTAAATTTTCTAATAATTTTAGCTGCATTAAACAAACTACTTATCAATTTGAACGGAAATAGTAAATTTTTTAAGGTCAACTTTCGTTGAATACCCGAAATCCATAATCCTTTAATATCATAACCTGCTTGAGGTACTTTTTCCATCTCCATTCTATCTTGTGCTCCTACAAATAAAAAGTTTGCATCTACATTGCGTTTTTTTAATTCGTTAGCTATTGCTATTGCAGGATAGATGTGACCTCCTGTACCGCCTCCACTTATTAATATGTTTAATTGTTGTTTAATTGTTTTTTGTTTAATTGTTTTTTAATCTCTTTTCTATGCTTTTTTTTCTTCTTGACTATCCTCAGAAGCATCAGCAAAGGAGGACTCTTTTTTTCTCTCCCGAAGCCTCGGGACTACATCACCCTATCGCTTCATGTAAAATATCCAAGGGGTTTTCATCTTTCTTTTTCTTATTTATAGTTGCTTCTCTATCAGCGCTCACACTTAATACAATGCCAATAGCAAAACAGGTCATCCAAATAGCTGTACCTCCTGTACTTATTAATGGCAATGGCTGTCCTGTTACGGGAAACAACCCTACAGCAACTGCCATATTAATCAATGCTTGAAATATGATAGGTATACCTACGCCTAACACCAATAAAGTACCAAAAATGGTTTCCGTTTTGGTTGCGACTATTACTATTCTAAAAAGTAGCCCTAGATATAAAATTATTAAAATGACAGCACCTACTAAACCAAACTCTTCCACAATAATGGCAAAAATGAAATCTGAAGATGACTGTGGTAAAAAATTTTTCTGAACACTTTTTCCTGGCCCTTTTCCTTGTATTTCACCTGAAGCTATCGCTAATTTTGCTTTTTCTGCTTGATAATTTCCTTCTTCATTTGCACTTGAAAAATTTTCGATTCTACTTGCCCAAGTATTTATCCTGCTATTCTTAAATGTATCAGGAAAAGCTTTTGTAGTTAAGATGAACAATGAAAAAGTTAGTACTCCTATACCAACAATAACACCGATATATTTTAAAGGATACCCTCCTAAAAAGGCGACTATCAATACCATAGAAAAAATGATAGCAGTCGTTGAAAAGTTAGCTGGTAAAATTAATACTAAAATAATTCCAACAGGAATCCATAATTGTAAAATACTTTCCTTAAATAAGATTTTCTTTTCTTTATTTTTAGCTAAATATCGTGCTACGTACATCATTATGACTACACTTGCTAATGTTGATGTTTGAAAACCTATACCCACAAAAGGAATATTAATCCATCTACTGGCATTCACACCACTTATGGTATTGCCTTGAAATAAGGTATAGCCCAATAACACTAAAACTACTGGAATCAATAATACCGAAAGGCCACTAAAATATCTGTAGGGTATTTTATGGGTTGCATAAATAATTACAAAACCTAGTAATACCAACATTGCATGTTTGAGCAAATATCCTAGTGTAGTTCCTTTACCAACAACACCTACCAGATTAGTACTTGCACTATACACAGGGAGAAAGGAAAATATTGCCAACACAGCAATAATTGCCCAAATGGTTTTGTCTCCTTTTATGTTTTGCAATAACTTCATTTATGATTTGTGTTCAAGGTTCCTAGGTTTCGGGTTTAAAGTTTGGTATTTAACTCATCCCGATAGTTATAGGGATTCCGAACTTTTTAACTTACAAAAGCCTAACTGCTTCTTTAAATTGTCTTCCTCTATCTTCATAATTTTCGAACAAGTCAAAACTTGCACAAGCTGGAGACAATAACACAGTATCTCCTTTTTCAGAAACTTTATAAGCCACTTTTACTGCTTCTTCTGCACCAGCAGTTTCGCAGATAAAATCTACTACATTTCCAAAAGTTTCAATGATTTTAGTATTGTCTAAACCCAAACAAATAATGGCCTTTACTTTTTCTCTTACCAATGGCAATAAATCGGTATAGTCATTACCTTTATCTGTACCACCAACAATCCAAACCGTTGGATTATTCATGCTTTCTAAGGCATAGAAAGTTGCATTTATATTGGTAGCTTTTGAATCGTTTATATATTGAACTCCGTTAATTTTAAAAACCGCCTCTAAACGATGCTCAATACTATCAAAATTCTCTAAACTTTCCCTGAGTATCTCGTCTCTTATTCCTAAAAGTTTTGATACCAATGCCGATGCCAGAGCATTTTTTACGTTGTGATTTCCTTGTAGTGCTAATGTTGTTATACCCATTGTAAATGTGTTGTTTGAATCAGTTATTATTATTATGTTATTATCTTTTATATATGCTCCTTTACTAAATATCTTCTTTAGTGAAAAAGGCAACAGTATTGCATTTGTATTATTATTTTTTAACCAATTTTGTATTTCTTCATCATCAGCATCATAAATCAAATAATCTGATGCTGTTTGGTTCTTTGTTATTCTAAATTTAGAATTGATATAGTTCTCATATTTGTATTCATATCTATCTAAATGGTCTGGTGAAATGTTTGTTATTATAGCTATATGCGGAGTAAAGCTTACTATTCCATCTAATTGGAAACTACTTAACTCTAACACATAGTTTTTATAATCATTATCAGCTACCTGCCATCCAAAACTATCTCCCATATTACCTGCAACACCCACACTTAATCCTGCATTTTTTAGAATATGATGTGTTAATAGTGTTGTTGTTGTTTTACCATTACTACCTGTAACACCTACAATAGTTGCATCTGTAAACTGCACTGCAAATTCTATCTCAGAAATTACAGGAATACCTTTTTTAAGTAAATCTTGAATGAG
Organism: uncultured Flavobacteriaceae bacterium; assembly: GCA_964536675.1. Taxonomy (GTDB): domain Bacteria; phylum Bacteroidota; class Bacteroidia; order Flavobacteriales; family Flavobacteriaceae; genus Aureibaculum. Next base: position 8,661 of record CAZHYX010000016.1, on the reverse strand, counting down.
TTTTACTTTATCAGGAATTCCTGGGCTTTTCATGACCACATTGGCATCAAAAATTTCAGATTCTGTGTGTTTTCCTTCTTCAAAAAGAATGTCATTATGTAAAAGAACTTCTCTATATTTTTTTGTTATTGTTCCGCTATCTGAAATAAAAACTTTATAACCTTTTTTTTTTGCCAGTATTGCTGTACCTACTCCACTTTCTCCTGCTCCAAGTATTACTATCTTCCCTCTGAATCCCCCAAAGGGGGACTTTCCACCACTCATATCTTTATCTCTATTCTTCATTCTTTTCCTTTCAAACTACAATCACTTTTCTCTTTTGCCACGAATACACTAATATTTGTTTATTACTATTTAGTGTATTTACTCTAACAATCACTATTAATTCCACCAATTACTTCCCCTCCTTTGGAGGGGTTAGGGGAGGATTTATCTCACTTTCAAAGTCAATATTGACAACACTGCAAGCATGATTCCTACAATCCAAAACCGGACAACAATTTTACTTTCTTGATATCCTTTTTTCTGATAATGATGATGTAAAGGCGACATTAAAAAAATGCGCCTGCCTTCTCCATATTTCTTTTTGGTATATTTAAAATAACCTACTTGTAATGTAACTGATAATACTTCTGCCATGAAGATTCCAGCTAAAATGGGAATCAATAATTCTTTACGAACAGAGATTGCTAATACAGCTATAATTCCGCCAATAGTAAGACTACCGGTATCACCCATAAAAACTTGTGCCGGATAGGTATTATACCATAAGAACCCTACCAATCCTCCAACAAAAGCACTGATAAAAATGGTCATCTCACCTGAATTAGGGATGTACATTACATTCAAATAATTCGCAAAAATGATATTACCCGAAACCCATGCAAAAACGCCTAAGGCTAAGACTATTATTGCCGAAGAGCCTGCCGCCAAGCCATCTATACCATCAGTTAAATTGGCTCCGTTAGAAACTGCTGTGATAATAAAAACTACTACTAGCACAAAGCCTATCCAAGCATATTTTTCAGAACCATCTCCCATCCAACTAACTAATTCAGAGTAGTCAAATTCATTGTGCTTAAAAAAAGGTACTGTAGTTTTTAATGATTTATGCTCTTCACCAAACAAACCAGAAGTACTAGTTGGTAATACATTTTGAACTTGAGTAGCTTGTGGTTTTACCAACTGTTCTTTTACAGTTACTTCAGGTGAAAAATACAGCATTAATCCAACAAAAATGCCCAAACCTACTTGTCCTAAAATTTTGAATCTTCCTTTCAGACCATCCTTATTTTTTCTAAAGACTTTTATATAATCATCTAAAAAACCAATCAGACCCATCCAAACTGTAGTAACCAATAGAATGATGATATATACATTGTCTAGTTTAGCCAATAATAGCACTGGCAATAGGGTTGCCAAAATAATAATAAGACCGCCCATGGTTGGTGTTCCTGCTTTTTGAACTTGACCTTCTAAACCCAAATCTCTAACTGTTTCACCAATTTGTAAGCTTCTTAATTTGTCAATAATCCTTCTCCCAAAAATGGTCGATATCAATAAAGAAATAACGAAAGCCAATGCAGATCTGAATGATATATACTGAAATAAACCTGCTCCTGAAAGCTGATAGTATTTATCTAAATATTCAAATAAGTAGTATAACATCTTATTGTTTTATTTTTGTAATTCTTTTAATATTTCTGTTATAATTTTAAAATCATCGAAATCGTTTCTAACACCGTTAATTTCTTGATAGGTTTCATGTCCTTTACCTGCT
>CAZHYX010000016.1:0-6871 GCA_964536675.1 uncultured Flavobacteriaceae bacterium | reverse complement strand
CGCATACATAACACCAAGATTATATTGGGCAAGAATATCTCCTTTTTCTGCCAGCTTACTTGCTGTTTTTATAGCTTGTCTTCTATCAATAATTGATAGGTATTTTTTAAAATTTTGTGGTTCTACACCTGCTTCCATTTCTTCAATTATTGTTTCAGGGTTTTCAGTTCTGGGGTTATCAGAAGTAAAAATGGTTTGATTAGAAAGTTGCGATGCTATGTGTGCCATTTTAGGGCGTTTGGTTTTGTCTCTATCACCACCACATCCTACCACAGTAATTACCTGTTCATTATGAGTTCTTATGGTATTGATAGTTTCCAATACATTTTTCAAAGCATCAGGTGTGTGAGCATAATCTACTATAGCTGTAATACCACCATCTGAAATTAGATATTGAAAGCGTCCGCTTACACTTTCTAATTCACTCAATAGCCTCAAATTCTCTATTGATTCAACACCCAACAAATCTGCGGTAGCATAAATTGCCAATATATTATAGGCATTAAAAGTTCCTATCAATTTTGTCCAAACTTCATTATTATTAATGTTTAGCAACAATCCGTTTAACTGATTTTCTATTATCTTAGCCTTATAATCGGCCACTGTTTTTAATGCATAAGTGAGTTTCTTTGCTTCTGTGTTCTGAAGCATTATTTTACCATTTTTATCATCAATATTTACCAATGCAAAAGCAGATTTCGGCAATTGGTCAAAAAATACTTTTTTTACATCTCTATATTCTGCAAAAGAGTTATGATAGTCTAAATGGTCATGTGATAAATTGGTAAATACACCACCTTCAAAATGCAGTCCTTCGGTTCTTTTTTGATGAATACCATGCGAACTTACTTCCATAAAGCAATGCGTAACACCACTATCAACCATCAAGCGTAAATAATGATTTATAGTAATGGAATCTGGCGTAGTATGAGTAGCAGTAAATTCATTATTACCAACTAATACCTTTACTGTTGACAGTAAACCAACTTTATATCCTGCATTTTTAAATTGGTTATATAATAAGGTTGCTATGGTCGTTTTTCCATTGGTACCTGTAATGCCAATTAATTGCAATTGTTGCGAAGGGTTGTCATAAAAATTATCAGCCATAATAGCCAATGCTTGCTTGGTATCCTTTACTATAATATATGTAATACCTTTCTCAATAGCCGAGGGTACATCTTCACAAATTATGGCGGTTGCTCCTTTTTCTATTACACTAGTTATATATTGATGTCCGTCTGAAATGACACCTTTAATAGCTATAAATACATCGTTATCAGTAATTTTGCGTGAATCAAAAGCAAGTGTATTTACAGCAATATTAGTGCTACCATGTACTGATTCTACCGCTACTTTATACAATATGTCTTTTAACTTCTTCACGAAAGTGTTAATTCTATGATTACGTTTTTATCTAATTTTTCTCCTGCCTTAACAGATTGCCTTTTTACTTTACCTGTACCTTTAAATAGTACTTTCATTCCTAAATTTTCTAATAGCGCTACAGCATCCATACCACTCATATTTTTAAGATCAGGCATCTTTTTAGGTTGTTCTCTAGCTATCTTATAATAGGTTTCGAAACCTGAATTGATACTTCTAGGAATATTTTTTAAACCTTTAACTTTATCTATTAATGGTGTTTCTGTATAAATTTTATGTGCAATCTGTTTAAAAACCGGACCAGCTACATCAGCACCATAATAGCCGATTTCTTTCTTTGGTTTATGGATTATCACAATGCATGAATATTGCGGATTGTTAGCAGGAAAATACCCCACAAACGATGAAATATATTTTGTTTTACCTGTCCAATACTCTGTTTGACTGGTACCTGTTTTCCCAGCTAATTCATAATTTTTATTGTAAATATTTGTGGCTGTACCTCTTTTTACCACATTTTTCATCATTTCTTTTACTTTATCAATCGTTTCTTGTGAACAGATTTTAGGATTGATTACCTCTTTTTCAAATGTTTTTATAACTCTATCTTGTGCTCTGATTTCTTTAATAAATCTGGGTTTTACCATTTCACCATTATTGGCAACTGCATTGTAAAAAGTTAAGGTTTGTAGTGGTGTTATTGACACGCCATAACCATGAGTCATCCATGCTAAGGAAGTACCATACCAATTTTTTTTATCGCTCGGATCTGGTAATTTAGGAATACCTTCTCCTTTAATGGGGATATCTAATTTTTTACCAACTTCCATACGTTTTAAACCGTCAATAAATTTTTGTGGATAATTACCATAGTGTTGTTCGATAATTTTGACAATACCTATATTTGATGACACTTCGAATGCTCTGGCAACAGAAATTTTACCATAACCTCCTTTATGTGTATCTCTTACCGTTCTGTCATAGACATTGTATTTACCTTCTCCAGTATCAACTATTGTAGCAGTATCAATTACTTTATCTTCTAAAGCTACCATGATACTCATCAGTTTAAAAGTAGAGCCTGGTTCATGCGATTCACCAACAGCATAATTCAAGCGTTCATAATACTTCCCTTCTCTATTTCTTCCTAAATTTGCAATAGCTTTTATTTCGCCCGTTTTGACTTCCATAACCACTACAGTACCATGTTCTGCTTCGTATTTTTCTAACTGTGCTAACAAAGCATGGTGTGCAATATCTTGTATATTTAGATCTATAGTTGTAATAATGTCTTTACCATCAACTGGTTCAACTTCATTATTATCGCTTAGCGGTTTCCATTGTCCTTTAGCAATTCTTTGCTTTAAGCGTTTTCCGTCTCTTCCTTGTAAATATTTATAAAAGTTTCCTTCAATACCTACTCTACCTCTATAATCATCATAGCCTACGGCACGTTCAGCGATCTTTCCTATAGGGTGTTCTCTAACCGTACGTTGTTCTGCAATAAAACCACCCTTGTAAACTCCTAGATTGAAAATGGGAAATGCTTTTATTTTTAAATACTGATTGTAACTCAAATTTCGAGTGATTAATAAATATCTATTTTTATTTTTTCTAGCTTTACGAATATTATTTTCATAAAAACTTGCAGATTTTCCTAACATTTTAGATAAGGCTTTACTCAACCCTTTAATTTGCTGTTCAAAATTTTCATTTGATACTGTCACTGCATCCATACGGATATCAAATTTTGAAACCGAAGTTGCCAACAAACTTCCATCAGCCGTATAAACATTACCTCTATTTGCTTTTATTTTAAAATTTTTGACTGTTCTTTCTTCAGCTTTTTTTCGATAAAAATCACCTTTAACAAACTGAATGTCAACTATTTTATACATTATAGCTGTCGCAAATAAGAACATAAAGCCTACTAGTAAATACAATCTATTTAGTATGTTCTTTTTTTCTATTGCCAATTTGCTATTCTTTTACTATAATTTTTTGTGGTGGATTTTCTGCTATATACAACCCTTCAGTTTCTAATTTTTTAATGATTGATGATTCCATTTTGAGTTTCATCAGATCTGAGCGTGTTGCTACAAAAGCATCTCGTAATTCCCTCATTTCTTTATTGAGTACTGCTATTTTCTGAACCTTTTTATCAATACTGTGCGAACTGCCAATCATTATCAATGCCAAACTTGTTAAGAATATGAGCATACCCCAATTTTTTGAAGCACCTTCATCTACTAAAAATTTTCCTTTTAAGACATTGTAAATAGTTTCTTTTACGGTGGCCATTTATCTGATTAGGTATTATAGTTTTGTTGCTATTCTTAATTTTGCACTTCGTGCTCTGTTATTAGATTTTATCTCTTCTTGTGATGGTGTTTTTAGTTTTCCTTTTTTAAAAGGAACTGTTATATTTCCGTAAAAATCTTTTTCAGGCTCTCCTTCAAACATTCCGCTTCGCATGTATCGCTTTACCAACCTATCTTCTAATGAATGGTATGATATAACACTTAGTTTACCATCAACTTCTAATAACTCTTCTGTCTGCATCAAAAATTCTTTTAAAGCTTCTAATTCTTGATTTACTTCAATTCTAATAGCCTGAAAAATTTGAGCCATTATTTTATGCTCCTTACTTTTTGGCAGAAAGCGTTGCAATACTTTTTTTAACTCAAAACTTGTTTTAATAGACTGTTCACTACGACTCTCAACTATTTGTTTTGCCAATGCTCTTGCATTTCTTAACTCACCATATAAAAACAATATGTTACTCAGTCTTTCTTCCGGATATTTATTAATAACCTTATATGCAGATATTGTTATTTTTTTACTCATCCGCATATCTAATTCAGCATCAAAACGGGTAGAAAAACCTCTACTTGCCACATCAAACTGATGAGAAGAAACCCCCAAGTCAGCTAAAATTCCGTTTACTTTTTTCACCCCATAGAACTTTAAAAAACGCCTTAGGTATCTAAAATTTTCATGAATCAACACAAAGCGATTATCATCAATTGTATTTTCTAATGCATCTTCATCTTGGTCAAAAGCGAAGAGTTTACCATCAGTTCCCAACCTTTTTAAAATTTCTTTAGAATGTCCGCCTCCTCCAAAGGTTACGTCAACATAAACTCCGTCAGGGATAATTTCTAAACCATCAACACTTTCAAAGAGCAAAACCGGATTATGATAACTCATCTAAGATGTCATTATCATTACCCATAACATCTTCAGCTAATTGTGCAAAATCAACTGTTGCATCATCAATCGCTTTTTCATAACTGTCTTTATCCCAGATCTCAACAATATTTACTGCAGAAGACAATACTATTTCTTTAGAGATTCCCGCAAATAAATGCAAGTCTTTTGGTATCAGTAATCTACCGGAAGTATCTAACTCTACCATTTTAACCCCAGCTGTAAATCGTCTGATAAAATCATTGTTCTTTTTTACAAACCTATTTAGTTTGTTCACTTTTTGCATCAACATATTCCATTCACTCATCGGGTATAATTCTAAGCAAGGTTGAAACACAGCACGTTTTAAAACAAAACCTTCTTCCAACACGGAATTCAGTTGCTTTTTAAGCTGAGAGGGCATCATTAACCTTCCTTTAGTATCAGCTTTACATTCGTATGTTCCTATTAAGTTTACCACTTGACATAAATAATAATGACAAAAATACGAATTTTTACCACTTTTTACCATATTTTACCACTTTGTTAATAACTTTATAAATCGGTATTTATTGTACTGATTTTTAAATGGTTGTATTTTTGGTGATTAATTTCGATTAGAAAGTTTCTACCATTTTAAAGAAAAAGAGTACATTCACACAAATTGATTACTTTTGCATTTGGCAAAAATTTATTTTTAAATGGGTGATTATTACAAAAAGGACGGAAAGTTTGCTTATTTAGAAGCAGGAGAAGGAAGACCTATCATAATCCTACACGGATTAATGGGAAATCTGAGCAATTTTGATGGTGTATTTGACTATTTCTCTAAAAATGGTTATAAAATTATAATGCCTGAATTACCTATTTATACTATGCCTTTACTAAAAACTAATGTGAAGAGTTTAGCTAAATTCATTAAAGAGTTTACTGAATACAAAGGCTTAGAAGATTATATTCTTTTAGGAAATTCTTTAGGTGGTCATATTGCTTTATATTACACGAAACATTATCCTGAAAAAATAGCTGGAATTGTATTGACCGGAAGTTCTGGTTTATATGAAAGTGCTATGGGCGAAAGCTATCCTAAACGCGGTGATTATGAGTATATTAAGAAAAAAGCGCAAGATGTTTTTTACGACCCGAAGATAGCTACAAAAGAAGTTGTTGATGAGGTTTATGATACTGTAAATGATAGAAGTAAATTGATAAGAACCCTATCAATTGCCAAAAGTGCCATCAGACATAATATGGCAAATGACCTACCAAATATGAAAATGCCTGCTTGTTTAATTTGGGGAAAGAACGACTCTGTTACTCCTCCTGATGTTGCTGAGGAATTCGATAGACTACTTCCTAATTCTACCTTGTATTGGATAGATAAATGCGGACATGCAGCCATGATGGAACATCCTGAAGAGTTTAATGTGTTACTTGAAAAATGGCTTATACAGGAGAAGTTATAATCCCATCCCTAACCCTTCCTAAAGGGAAGGGAACTACTAATGGAATCAATAATTGATTATTTAGTTATCATAATTTCTTAAAAATAAAACAAATTTATTCCTGTGAAAATCAAATCGGCTAACTTTATCATAAGCAATACTGATATTGCTAAATGCCCAAAAGAATCAATTCCTGAATATGCTTTTATAGGAAGGTCTAACGTTGGTAAATCTTCATTGATCAATATGCTGGTTAATCGTAAAAACCTAGCAAAAACATCAGGAAAACCAGGGAAAACACAACTTATTAATCATTTTAAAATAAATGACAATTGGTTTTTAGTCGATCTACCCGGTTATGGTTATGCCCAAATATCTAAAACCAAGAGGAAAACTTTTCAAAAATTTATTACTGACTATTTTTTTAATCGAAAACAGTTGGTTTGTACTTTTTTATTGGTTGACATAAGACATGAACCTCAAAAAATTGACTTGGAATTTATGCGTTTTTTAGGAGAGAATGAAATTCCGTTTTGTATTGTTTTTACAAAATCTGACAAGCTAAACATCTCTAAAATCAATAAAAATTTACAAGATTATCAGCAAAAAATATTACAGTCCGGTTGGGAAAGTATACCTCAATCTTTTGTTACTTCTGCTACCTCAAAAGATGGTAGAAATGAGTTGTTGACTTTTATTGATAGTGTGAATGAGGAGGTTAGGAGTATTCAGTAAGCAGTGTTCAGTGTTCAGTGTTCAGTGTTCAGTGTTCAGTGTTCAGTGAAAAAAGTTTAATTTTGTTACTATTACTAAATCAACTCAATAATACCAATTTAACATCATAATGTCGC
>CAZHYX010000015.1:0-19064 GCA_964536675.1 uncultured Flavobacteriaceae bacterium | reverse complement strand
ATGATAAAAATTAGGTCTTACTTTTTTTAAGTATAATTCTTCAGCACGTAATTTTGCATATTTGACTAGCTTTTCTTTGTATGTTTTATCACTAACATAAGAATAATGATCTAATTTATTGGTTAACACTTTTGTTCTTCCATCAATACTTAGTGTTTCATGAACCAACTTTTCTTTATTATAAGTTACATGATTTTTATTGAAAAGCCTAAAAACTTTGTCGGTTTGATATCCGCTAAATTTTAAGTGTAAATTTTCAAAATAAAAATTTCTATAAAAGCCATAAGCAACAATTTCTTTAGGGTCATTCAGTATATCTATAATCTCTTCTTGTAAGCTGGTAGATATTCTTTCATCACCATCAATAAACAATACCCAGTTATGTGTAGCATGTTTTAAAGCAAAATTACGTTGGTTTGAAAAGTTTAAAAACTCATGTTGAACTAACTTTACATTACCATATTTTTTAACCGCTTCAACTGTTCCGTCTGAACTAAAAGAATCTACTACTACTATCTCATCGGCAAAACTCACATTTTTAATTAAACTATCAATATTTTCCATTTCATTTAAAGTAATGATCAATACAGATAATTTATGAGTTCTTTCTTTCGGTAGATTCTCACTAATAATAGTTTCTAGCAACAATGTGTTATTCTCTGATAAATTGTAGCTTAAAAAACTTGTTAATTCATCAAAAAAATAATTTGGGGTAAAATATTGATATAATTGTAAAGACTCTCTCTTAAGTTCTTTTTCAGACTTATTTTTAAATAATTCAGAACTATAATCTCGTAAATGTACCGATTTATGAAATTTACCATCTTCAAAAGTTGCCCACATTTTCTTTTCTATCCAAGGCGAAAAAATAATAAATGATGGTTTATTTAATGCTTTTGCAATATTTATGGCACCACCATCATTACCAATAATTAAATCGCACACATTCATTAAAGCAATGTATTCACGTAAGTTATTACCCAACACATCAAAATATATATGCTCTTTAGTTGACTCCTTACAATCATTATAAATTTGTTTAGCTTCTTCAATTTGATTCGGAATATAATTAAATAATATATTTACATCAACATTACTGACTATAAAGTCTACAACTTTAGACATATATTCTAAAGGATAGGTTTTAACTTCAGAACTACCAATAATAGAAACCATTATCGTTTTTTTACTAGTATTAATTCTATGATAGTCTAAGAGGTCTCTTGCAGATTCATTTTCTTGATTTGTGACGTACAATTTTGGAATTGGATCAATTTCTATATCAAGATCTAAAGGTTTTAATAATGATAAACGTCTTTCTATAGTTAGACCTAAATTTGATTTAGGCTGCTGTAATAAATCAACGGTATTGGTATATAAAAAAGTTCTACCACTTTTTTTATATGAAATTTTATTGGCCGCATTTGATAACAATACTGTAATCCAACTCTCTAGTTTAGAATATGAATCAATAATAATATCATACTTTTCTCTACGAATTTCTATCAAAAACTTAAAAAAAGAAAACTTGCTTTTTCTATGTTCTTCTTTAAATAAAATGAGATTATCAATAGCAAGGTTACCCTCAAGAACTGGTATTGTAGATTCATACACCATATAATCAATTTGAGCATTTGGGTATGCTCTCTTGAGGTTGTTACAAATGATTGAACTTACGAGCACATCACCAATCATTTTTTGTTGTATCACTAATATCTTCATTCTTAAACCCGCTTTATGCATTGGAACTTTGTAATGAGGCTTGAAAATACAATAAAATATAACTTTTTCGCAGTTTTAGTATAGCATCGCTACGGTTAAACTTCAAAAAGTAGTAAAACGGTATGTTTTGCAGTAGTTTCAAGGCGTAATAAATTTTTTAATGTATAAAGCGGGTTAAACAGCTACATCATTTTTACGTAAAGCATCATTTAATGATGTCTTTTTATTTGTACTTTCTTTACGTTTACCAATAATTAAAGCACAGGGTACATTAAAATTCCCTGCCGGGAATTTCTTAGTATAACTGCCAGGAATTACAACTGAACTTGCTGGAATAACACCTTTTGTAATCACAGGTTCATCACCCGTAACATCAATAATTTTTGTACTCATAGTCAATACTACATTTGCACCTAAAACGGCTTCTTTTTCAACTCTTACTCCTTCAACAACAATACAACGAGAGCCTATAAAACAATTATCTTCTATAATAACCGGAGCCGCTTGTAAAGGTTCTAACACACCACCAATACCTACACCTCCGCTCAAATGCACGTTCTTGCCAATTTGCGCACAACTTCCTACGGTAGCCCAAGTATCAACCATAGTACCCTCATCTACATAAGCCCCAATATTTATATAACTAGGCATTAAAATAGTCCCTGATGAAATATAAGCCCCATGACGCGCTACAGCATGCGGTACAACTCGAATTCCTTTTTCTTGATAGCCTCGTTTTAATGGAATTTTATCATGATACTCAAAAATACCTGCTTCCAACACTTCCATTTTTTGAATAGGAAAGTATAGAACTACAGCTTTCTTTACCCATTCATTTACCTGCCAATCATTTTCGATAGGTTCTGCAACCCTTAAATCGCCATTATCTAATAAGTCAACAACTTTTCTAATTGCATTTTGTGTTGATGCATCTCTTAAAAGATCTCTATTGTTCCAAGCATTTTCTATGATTTGTTGTAATTCCGTCATTCTATGTTTAAAGTTTACGTGTTTTCAGCTTTAGGCTATTTTCACAAAGATAATCGCTTCATTTAAAATAGACACAAATTTTACTAGAGTTATCACATAAAAGTTATTTTTGCATAAAATTTCAACATGGCACGTATTTTATCTATTGATTATGGGAAAAAAAGAACAGGAATTGCTATCACCGATGAATTACAACTCATAGCTTCTGGTTTAACCACAATATCTACAAATGAACTTTTTGAATTTTTAAAGAAATACATTAAAAATGAGCAAGTTGAATTATTTTTAGTTGGGGAACCTAAACAAATGGATAACTCAGTTTCAGAAAGTGAAGTATTAATTATTCCATTTATTGAAAAATTAAAAAAGCTATTTCCTACAATTCCTATCGAAAGAGTTGATGAACGTTTTACTTCTAAAATGGCTTTTCAAACAATGATTGATAGCGGACTCAAAAAAAAACAACGTCAAAACAAAGCATTAATAGATGAGATTAGTGCTACAATAATATTACAGACTTATTTGGCAAGGAAGGTTTGAAGTTTAAAAAAATGTTTTTCAAAAGAAAAATAATTCGTGATATATATTTCATTTATTTTTTTTTAAAAGTATAAAGTCAAATCTATACACCTGCCTGTTAGGAAGGCTGATTCATGACTTTATATAAAGTCATCCTCAAAATAAATGCACAATCTGTGTAAATTAGTACAATTAGTGTTCGAAAATATTGAATATCGTATTATCTTTACACTTTTTTATATCAAACATAAATTGAAAATGATTTTACCAATAATAGCTTACGGAACACCAGTCTTAAGAAAAGTAGGCTTAGCTATAGATAAAGAATATCCTAACTTAGAGGAGTTGATTTCTAATATGAAAGAAACAATGGTAAATGCTAGAGGTGTTGGTTTAGCAGCTCCTCAAATTGGAAAAGCAATTCGTTTATTTATTGTTGACACCTCACCATTCAGTGATAATGATGAATTAGAAGAAAATGAAAAAAAATTTCTAGAAAAATTTAAAAGGATATTTATCAACCCCAAAATAGTAAACGAAAAAGGTGATGAATGGGCTTTTAATGAAGGCTGTTTAAGTATTCCAAACATCAATGAAGATGTGTTTAGAAGCGAAACGCTGACTATAGAATATGTTGATGAAAATTTTAAAAAACATACTGAAACTCTTAGCGGATTAGCCGCCAGAGTTGTACAACATGAGTATGATCATATTGAAGGTGTTTTATTTACTGACAAATTATCATCACTTAAAAAAAGGTTACTAAAAAAGAAATTAGACAACATCAGTAAAGGTAAAATTGATATAGATTATAGAATGAAATTTCCTAAAAAATAAGATTATATGGAGTTAGAAAAAATAGTAGCCGTATCAGGTAAACCTGGTTTATTCGAAATTATTTCACAAACCAAAGGCGGATTAATAGTACAATCTTTAACTGATAAAAAGAGAATACCTATCAACGCTATGCACAATGTTAGTGTATTGAATGATATTGCCATTTATACCTACGATGATGAGATTCCATTAAGAAACATCTTTAAATCAATTTCAGAAAAAGGAGATAAAGTGATTAGTCATAAAGAAAGTAATACTAACTTAATTTCTTTTTTCAGTAAAGTACTTCCCAATTTTGATGAAGACAGAGTATATCCCTCAAACATTAAAAAAATAATACAGTGGTTTACTATTTTATCAAACGCAAAATTTGATTTTTCTACAATCAAAGAAGATGATACAGATGAGGAAGAATAATCAGTAGGAAGTAGACAAAAAAAGTAAAATTGAATACTAAAGAACAAAAATTACAGGCTTTTTCACGTTTATTAGACATCATGGACGAACTACGCGAAAAATGTCCTTGGGATAAAAAACAAACACTCCAATCTTTACGCCATCTTACCATTGAAGAAACCTATGAACTAGGTGATGCTATTTTAGATAACGACTTATCAGAAATAAAAAAGGAATTAGGTGATCTATTGCTACATATTATTTTTTATGCTAAAATAGGTTCTGAAACCAATGCCTTTGATATAGCAGATGTTGCCAATAGTATTTCTGAGAAATTAATTTATAGGCATCCTCATATTTATGGAGATGTTACTGTTAAAAATGAAGAAGAAGTTAAGCGAAACTGGGAAAAACTAAAATTGAAAGAAGGAAAAAAGAGCGTATTAGAAGGTGTACCAAAAAGTTTACCAGCTATGGTAAAAGCTAACAGGATTCAAGATAAAGTAGCTAGTGTTGGTTTTGACTGGGAAGAACCACATCAGGTTTTTGATAAAGTAAAAGAAGAGCTTTTCGAATTGTCATCTGAGATAGAAAACGGAAATAAAAAAAACATTGAAGGCGAGTTTGGTGATGTATTATTTTCATTGATTAATTATGCTCGTTTTATTGATGTAAATCCCGAAAATGCATTAGAAAGAACCAATAAAAAATTTATCAAACGCTTTCAGTTTTTAGAGAAAGCTGCCACAAAAGAAGGGAAACAGCTTTCTGACATGACCTTAGTTGAGATGGATATTTACTGGAATGCATCTAAAAAATTATTTAGATAGTAACTTGTAATACCAATTTATTATGACAAGTTTTATGGTTAAATAGGTATAAGTTAAAAAACTTTTCGTTCATGCTTAGAATGTGAGCACTTTCCCTTATTTAAGGGAAGGATTAAAATTCTAGTACTTAAAATAAATTTTCATGCTAAAATTCCCCTCTTTTTCAAGGAGAAGTGAATTTTTATCTTAGCAAAAAGGCAAGGTCGTATTTACATATAAATTAAAAAATATTCTTAATTAGTTAATGCTTTTTATATCTGTTCGAGCACAATCGAGAATAAAACAAAAGTAAATCAGCTATTATTGTGTATTTTTGACGCAAAATAAACCTTCATGAAATCATCCTATTTAAAATTAGTTTCACTTTTATTTTTTTTAGTGCTATCTATCAATTGTAAAAATGACCAAAATACAAAATCCGAAACGCAGAATCCAATCCCGGAACTTCAGAGCGAAACCTCTAAACCAACAGAAAAACATTTCGCCATTGTAATTCATGGAGGTGCAGGTACTATCAAAAAAACGAATATGACTCCTGAACAAGAAACTGCCTATCGCGAAAAATTACAGGAAGCCTTAAACGTTGGTTATGCAGTATTAGAAAAAGGTGGTACATCATTAGAAGCTGTACAAAAAGCAGTAAATGTTATGGAAGACTCTCCGCTTTTTAACGCAGGGAAAGGCGCTGTATTTAATAGCGTAGGAAAAAATGAATTAGATGCCTCAATTATGGATGGCAAAACACTTAATTCTGGTGCAGTTGCGGGTGTTTCACGTATTAAAAACCCTATAAATGCTGCTAGAATTGTAATGGATAGTACTAGACATGTGTTGCTTTCCGGTAAAGGTGCTGAGGATTTTGCTAAACAACATGGACTCATTTTTGTTGAAGATGATTATTTTCATACCGAAAAAAGATATAATCAATTATTAAAAGCACAAAAAAAAGATAAAGTACTACTTGACCATTCCGCATTTAATACTAATGAACTAATTGATGACCATAAATTTGGAACTGTTGGTGCTGTTGCCTTAGATAAAAATGGGAATATTGCAGCAGCAACTTCTACGGGTGGTTTAACCAATAAAAAATATGGTCGTATTGGTGATTCTCCTATTATTGGTGCCGGAACATATGCAAACAATAACACTTGTGGAGTTTCTTGTACCGGAACCGGCGAATATTTTATACGTACCCTTGCAGCACACGAAGCCTCAAGTTTAATGCAGTATAAAAATTTATCATTACAAGAATCACTTGAAAATGTAATTGGTCAAATTGACGATTTAGGTGGTGATGGTGGAATGGTAGGTTTAGACAAAGAAGGTAATATTGCTTGGTATTTTAATACTAAAGGTATGTACCGTGGTTACAAAAAATCAAATGGTGAAAATGTCATTCAATTTTATGAAAAATAATATTAAAATAATAGCAAATTATAACTGTAACTATCAAAATGACAATAAAAGACATAACCAACTACATTGAAGAATTAGCCCCATTACAATATGCAGAAGATTTTGATAACGTAGGTCTTTTGATAGGTAATTATGACACTAAAATAACTGGTGTTTTAGTTACTTTAGATACATTGGAAAGTGTTGTTGATGAAGCTATTGCTAAAAAATACAACTTAATTGTAAGCTTTCACCCTATTATTTTTTCAGGTTTTAAAAAATTGAATGGTACTAATTATGTTGAACGTGTAGTACTAAAAGCTATAAAAAATGATATTGCCATTTATGCTATTCATACTGCTTTAGACAATTCATTTAAAGGCGTTTCTGCTAAAATGGCAGAAGTGTTAGAACTAACCAACACTAAAATATTATTACCTAAACAAGGTTTTATTAAAAAACTTACTACATATGTACCCAAAAAAGATGCCGAAAAAGTAAGAGCCGAATTATTTAAAATTGGTGCCGGTGCTATTGGTAATTATAACAATTGCAGTTTCAATATGGATGGAGTTGGCACCTATAAAGGGAATGAAAGCTCAAATCCGGTCATCGGTAATAAAGGCAAATTGCATCAAGAAAACGAAACCTTTATCAGTGTAGTTTTTGAAACTCATTTAGAAAAAAAAATATTGAGTGCGCTATTTAAAATACATCCCTATGAAGAAGTTGCATATGATATTGTAACTACTGATAATATACATCAACATATTGGTATGGGTATGATTGGCGAACTTATAAACCCAATGATAGAGCAACAATTTTTATCATTTGTGAAAGAAAAGTTTAATTTACATGGTCTCAGGCATTCAAAATTTTTAGGTAAAACTATAAAAAAAGTTGCTGTATTAGGTGGTTCGGGTAGTTTTGCAATAGACGCCGCAAAGAACTCAGGTGCAGATATTTACATTTCAGCAGATTTTAGATATCACGAATTCTATAAAGCTGAAAATAAGTTAGTTTTAGCTGATATTGGTCATTATGAAAGTGAACAATTCACAAAAAATCTTTTAGTAGATTATCTTACAAAAAAATTCCGTAATTTTGCAATCGTTTTATCAGAAAAAAATACAAATCCAATCAACTACTTATAAAAGATGGCAAAAAAAGAGTTAACTGTTGAAGATAAATTAAGAGCGTTATACGATTTACAATTAATAGATTCTAGAATAGATGAAATAAAAAATACACGTGGTGAATTACCGCTTGAAGTTCAAGATTTAGAAGATGAAATTGAAGGTTTAAATACTAGACTTACAAATTTTAATAGTGATAATGAAAACCTAGAAACTAGTATAAAAAATAGAAAAAATACTATTGAAGAGGCAAAAGCATCAATAAAAAAATATACTACGCAACAAAAAAACGTTAGAAATAACAGGGAGTTTGATTCTCTAACTAAAGAAATTGAATATCAAGACCTTGAAGTTCAATTAGCAGAAAAGCACATCAAAGAGTTTTCTGTAAAAATTGAACAAAAGAATGAAATTATTGATGCCGCTAAAGAAAAACTTAAAGAAAGAGATGAACATCTAAAGCATAAAAAAAGTGAGTTAAAATCTATTATGGATGAAACTAAGAAAGAAGAGAAGATGTTACACAAAAAATCAGATGAATTTAGTAAACTAATTGACGATCGTTTATTAAATGCATATAAACGTATTCGTTCTAAAGTTATTAACGGATTGGCAGTTGTTTCAATTGAAAGAGGTGCTTCCGGAGGATCTTTCTTTACTATTCCACCTCAAATGATTGTTGAGATTGCAACAAGAAAAAAGATTACAACAGATGAGCATAGTGGTAGAATTTTAGTTGATGCTCAATTAGCCGAAGAAGAAAAACAAAAAATAGAAAAATTATTTAACTAAAATTTTCATTATTTCATATACTATTATAAACCATCACACCTCAACGTGATGGTTTTTTTTATTTTCTAGCCCATATACTGTAGTTTATTTAACCTACACTTCTTTTGTGAGTATCAATAAATATTTTGTATCTTTATACTAATTCTACCCAACATATTTTGCTCAATCAACAATCTATAAACAAAGTAAAGTATGCATCCTAAAATTTACAAACTACGTATATATTTTATAATAGTATTAACAACAAGTCTAATTCATAGTCAAACGCATAATTGGCAAAGAACCAATCCCGGAGGTGGTGGTGCTTATAGTACTGTAGGTGCAAGTATCTCAGGAATTATCATTGCCGGAAGTGATTTAAGTGGTGCTTATATAAGTACTGATGGAGGTCAAAACTGGGATGTTATTGGGGTTAATAAAGGTTTAACAGAAACACATGTTAGTGGTGTTGGTTTTGATCGAATAGATGGTAATATACTTTATATTGGCACAGAAAATGGAATTTTCAGAAGCACAAATGGCGGGAATACAGTAAGTCAAGTACTAATAGGCGGTTATATTACTGATATTGAATTTGGTACAAATAATACTAATATTGGTTATGCCTCTTATCACCCGGAATATGATTCTAATCAAGGTGTCATCTATAAATCTACTAATCAGGGTTTATCATGGTCACAAATCAGTACTGATTTACCTTCTGGAATTCGAATTTTAAAAATTGTTGTCAATCCGTCTGATGCAAATACGTCTTATGTTTTAACTGGTAATGGTAGATTTGCCTGTGGATTAGCAGATGTTTACAGAAGTACAAACGGAGGTGTAAATTGGACAAACATTACCGCATCATTACCTGAAATTCTTGATGTAGCCATAGACCCTAATACTCCAGAAAACATATTCATTACAACCATGAATGCTGATTGTTCTGAGGAATTTTACTGGACTGATTTAGATGGGTCAATTTATAAAAGTACAAATGGAGGCACGTCTTGGGGCAGTCCGTTATCAAGTAATACCGGTATTATCTGGATTGATACTAATATTTCATCTACTTTACGATTAATTGATACTAGAGAACCCTATCCTTGGGAAGATACCGCCGGAACATTTACATCTACAAATGGCGGAATCTCTTTTACAAAAACCGGAGATGTCAATAATTGGGACACTTTTTTTAATGAAGAACTTTTTCATTCTTATGGTTCAAGTTTTAATGGCATTAGTAAAACCTTAGGAGAAGACCTTTCTAATACAAATAATTATTATTGGATTACCTCTCAGTGGATTTATAAAACTGCCAATAACGGAACTACTTTTAATAATATATTTACAGATGAAGTGTCAACAGGGTTTTGGCAAAGTAGAGGATTTGATAATGTAAATATGATGGATATTTCTATTAGTAAAGTAAATTCTGATATTATTTATTTGGCATACTTTGACATAGGAATTTGGAGAAGTCTAGATCATGGTAATAGCTGGCAAAGTTGTAATTCTAGCAACTATAGTGGTAATTGGGATGGTAAAGGAGGTAATTGTGCTACAATATTAGCTGACCCCAATCGCTCAAATGTAGTTTGGGCATCTATGTCAGGAAATCAGAATGGTCAGACCCCAACTTATTTATTAAAAAATACCAATACAGGCGATAAAAATAACTGGACGCTCTCTAATACAGGCTTGCCAGATGAAGAAGTAATGGGACTTTCTATTGACACCAACAGTAGTTCAACCAATAGAACGCTTTTTGTTACAGCACAAGGTGATGTCTATAAAAGTACTAATGACGGTGCAAACTGGTCTATGAGCTTTAATTGTAATGGCTGTCGATTCACTGCTGTAGATCAATTTGATGGTAACCTGATTTATGCAGGTGGTGAAGCCGGTGTCTGGCGTTCAACCAATGGTGGTACAAATTGGACAGATATAAGTAATTCAGAAATGAAAGCTAGTTCCGGAATTAATTTTTGGGATGGAAATTATGATGGTGTTTTTGATATAAAAATCGATCCCAATAATGCAGATTGGATATATGCAACTGCTATTGGCTCTGGTAAAGGCTTATTTAAAAGCATAGATAAAGGTGCTAATTGGCAAAAATTATTAACTGATGATTTTATGCGGAAAATGGCTATTGCACCACAAAATTCAAGCATATTATATGTAACTTCATCCAGTGCTTTTGAAGCTGGCGGATACGATTCTGACTCAAAAGGAATTCTTTTTTCAAATGATGGTGGACAAACCTGGTCGCAACAAAATCAAGATATGGCTTACCCATTTGCTTTGGCAGTAGCTGTAGATTACTTGACAGATGCAACTGTATTTGTTGGTTCTCCGGGAATAGGATTTCAAAAATCAGCTGTACCGAATAGTACTGTCAGTATAGAAGAAAACAGTTTATTCTTTGCTAAATTATTTCCAACAATAAACACCGGAAAATTTACTGTAGAAGCTTTTGATATAGAAAAAGTTGAAATTTTTAATTCTGTTGGACAAAAAATATTTGTAAAAACATACCCAAACCTCAATAGTGTACAAATAAATTTAAAAAATATCAATCAAGGCCTCTATTTTGTCGCTATTAGAACAACTCAATTCAAAAAAACTAAAAGAATAATTATTCAAGAATGATTAATAGATAAGTAATACCAATTTAATTTTATAATGTCGTATAATTGAATTGAATTAATTTTTGCAAGATTAAGGCAAAATATTTTAGTATAGCCTTTGTTATAGTTAATTATTTTAACGAAAATATTGTGAAAATTAAACAATTTCAATGCGACATTATGATGTTAAATTGGTATTACTCCTTCAACTCGTAAAAAACACTCGAAATGACTTCACATGTTAAAATAGAAATGCTCAACATCTAACTCAAACTCTCCAAACTAGTTTTTAAGGTTTCTATTTTTGCCAGAGCATCTGTTTCTTTTTTACGTTCGCTAGCAATTACCTGTTCTGGGGCATTATTTACGAAACGTTCATTTGATAGTTTCTTCTGAACCGACTTTAAAAACCCTTCTGTATAGTTTAATTCTTCGGTTAATTTTTTAATTTCTTCTTCAACATTAATTGTTCCTGACATCGGTATAAAATACTCATTAGATTTTACTCTAAAAGTCAAAGCACTATCTACAGCTTCATTTACATAATTGATACTTTCAATATTTCCTAATTTAATAATTATTGAATCGAAAGTAGTATTAGTCTTTTCATTATTTAAAACTGATAATTCTATAGTTTCTTTAAATGAAATATTTTTCTCTTTTCTGATAGAACGGGTACCTGAAATCACCTCAGCTGCAAAATCAAATTCAGAAATCAATGTTTTATCAATAGATTTACTTTCTGGGTATTTTGCAATAATCAATGCCTCTTCTGGAGCTCTTTTATCAATATACTGCCAAATTTCTTCTGTCAAAAACGGCATAAAAGGATGTAGAATTTTTAAATTATTTTCAAAGATTGAAATTATATCTTGATAAGTTCTACTATCTATTGGCTTACCGTAAGCCGGTTTTATCATTTCTAATAACCATGAACAGAAATCGTCCCAAATTAATTTATAGGTTGACATTAATGCATCAGACAATCTATATTTACTAAAATGGTCATCTATTTCAGTTACTACTTGTTGAAACTTAGCTTCATACCACTCTATTGCTATTGCAGAAGATTTTGGTTGTTCAATTTCATTATCAATTTCCCAGCCTTTTACCAACCTAAATGCATTCCATATTTTATTTGCAAAACCTTTTCCTTGTTGGCACAATGTTTCATCAAATAAAATATCATTTCCTGCAGATGCACTCAATAATAATCCTACACGAATACCATCTGCGCCAAATTCTTCAATGAGTTTTAATGCATCTGGAGAATTACCTAAAGATTTACTCATTTTCCTACGTTGCTTATCACGAACCAATCCGGTTAAATATACATTTTCAAAAGGTCGCTTATCTGTATATTCATATCCTGAAATTATCATTCGAGCAACCCAAAAGAAAAGAATATCAGGTCCAGTTACCAAATCATTGGTTGGATAATAATACTTAAACTCATCATTATCAGGATTTCGAATTCCGTCAAATACACTCATTGGCCATAACCATGAAGAAAACCAAGTATCAAGAACGTCGTTATCTTGCCTCAAGTCTTTTGTCTTAAGTGTTGGGTCTTGGGTCTTTTTTCGAGCTAATTCTAACGCTTCTTCTCTACTCTGGGCAACTACAAAATCATTTTTTCCATCACCGTAGAAATAAGCAGGAATTTGTTGCCCCCACCATAATTGACGGGAAATGTTCCAATCTCTAATATTCTCCATCCAATGGCGATAAGTATTTTCAAATTTCTTAGGAAACAATTTTACATCTCTATCAACCAAAACTGATTTAATAGCTGGCTTCACTAAACCTTCCATCTTTAAAAACCATTGATCAGATAATCTTGGTTCTATAACTGCTTTGGTGCGTTCACTGGTTCCAACTTTATTGATATAAGGCTCGGTTTTAACTAGAAACCCTTTCTCTTCTAATTCTTTAGCAATTTCTTTGCGAACTACAAACCTATCTTTCCCCTCAAAATGTAATCCGAAACTATTTAAGGTCGCGTCTTCATTAAAAATATTAATTACTTCAAGCTTGTGTTTCTCTCCTAAGTTTTTATCATTTTCGTCATGGGCAGGCGTTACTTTTAAACATCCTGTCCCAAATTCAATATCAACATAGTCATCTTCAATAATAGGAATCACACGATTACACAAAGGTACAATTGCTTTTTTACCTTTTAAATGTGTAAAACGCTCATCATTCGGGTTGATACAAATAGCAGTATCGCCTAAAATAGTTTCAGGGCGTGTAGTGGCAATAGTAAGTATTTCGATACCTGAAGGGGAAGTTTTACCGTCTGCATCAACAATCTGATACTTTATATAATATAATAACCCTTGATGTTCTTCATAAATTACTTCTTCATCTGACAAAGTTGTTTTTGCCTCAGGGTCCCAGTTCACCATACGATAACCTCTGTAAATTAAACCTTTATTATATAGATCAACAAATGTTTTAATTACACCTTCGCTCATATCATCATCCATCGTAAATTTGGTTCTTTCCCAATCACATGAGCACCCTAATTTTTTTAATTGCTCAAGAATTACACCTCCATATTCATCTGTCCAATCCCAAACATGCTTTACAAACTCTTCACGAGATAAATCATTTTTATTGATACCTTGTTCTTTTAACTTGGCGACTACTTTAGCTTCAGTAGCTATAGAAGCATGATCTGTACCGGGTACCCAACACGCATTTTTACCTTGTAAACGTGCACGGCGTATCAACACATCTTGAATAGTATTATTCAACATATGACCCATATGCAATATTCCTGTCACATTTGGTGGTGGTATTACAATAGTATAAGGTTCTCTTTCATCAGGTGTTGAATGAAAATAATTATGTTTCATCCAATAGTCATACCATTTACTTTCTACTTGACTTGCATCATATTTTGATGGAATATTCATAGTTTGGAATAGTTTTTGAAATCAGTTTACAAAGTTACAATTATAAGCAATATGGTAAAATTTTACCCGTTATAAATTCATAGTATAAAATTAGTATCTTTACAACATAAAATTTATTATAAAAATGAAAAAATTTGCACTTATTTTATTTATTGCATCCTTAGGGTTTTCAGTAAATGCACAACAAAAAGTTACCCCTAAGAAAATTGATGAAAATGCACCAGTATTCAAATTTGAAACCGAAGTGGTTAATTATGGCGACATTGCCAAAAACTCTGACGGAAAACGTGTTTTTAAATTTACCAATGTGGGTAAATCTCCATTAATTATTACTAATGTTAAAGGAAGTTGTGGCTGTACAGTACCAACAAGCCCAAAAGAACCAATTATGCCAGGTCAAACAGGTGAAATAGAAGTTAAATATTCTACTAATAGAATTGGTCCTTTTTCTAAAACAATTACTATTACTTCTAACGCGACTGAAGCGAATAAAGTTCTTACTGTAAAAGGTAAAGTATTGAATGATAAAGACAGTGCTACCTTATTAGAAAAAAAGAAAACAATGGTTTCTCAATAAGTAAACTATAAAACATACCAAAGGAGCCTTAATAATACGTTAAGGTTCTTTTTTTTTACAACATTTTCTCTAGTCTAAACGAATAAGTCAGGACTTCTCCTTCTCTATCTACTAATAATTTAATTCGTTTATTTTCTTTTGCCGAGAACATTTGCGTTATTTCTTGTAACTTATAATTATACGCAGGTTTTTCATTAATTTGAAGAATAATATCCCCTACTAAAAGACCTGCTCGATAAGCAGGAGAGTTTTTTCTAATTACCGATATCTGATATGATTGTTTAAAAGCATACACATAATTATAAACTATTTCTATTGCTGAAGATGAACCTTGTTTATTAGAACCTCCATATACTGAACTTTGTCTTTCACGAACTAACATTTCACCACTATATACCAATTCAATTCCACTCATATTATATAAAAAAGGACTGTTAAAATATGTTGATTTTTTTTTGAATGTAATCTTCTTTCCGGGATAGTCAAAAACAACTCTAAACCTCTTCAACAATTCAGACCCTAATGTACCATTGCGTTCTTTGTGTTTATAAACCGATTTAATTGAACTAGAATCAGGATATGAAACATTAGCATCAGTAAAAACAAAGTCTCCTAGAATAATTTTGTCTATTTTGCTTCGTTTACCATATATATTTCCACTCAATCCTTTACCCAAATAATCAATAAAATACTTTTCAGGTACTTTAATATTTTCACTCGATTTATCAAACAGCCATAGGGCATCACTTGCTCCGGAATCAATCAACAATTTAACATCAATTTTTGTAGTACCTTTTGATTGAACAACAATATCTATATAGGGCTTATTTTTATAAAAAACCAAATCAAAAGTTTGGCATTTTCGGCATTTTTTATAGATATAATTGTTTGGTTTATAAAATTTTAACCTTTTAGTATTATAATTAATATCAATAATAAAATCGTGAAATAAATCGCCACCAATAATACCATTAATATTAACGCCTAAACTCGCTGATAAATCAAACTCTTTACCAGGAATGAGATATACCATATGATACCCATTAACAATTTTTCCGATTCTGAATTGATTTTTAGTCGATTTAATGGCTTCCATATAATCACCTTCTCCTAAACCTCTTATTCGTATTTTTTTTGTGTTTTTTAGTTTTAAAGAGTCTTCAATACTTAAGTTAAACATAATGGTATTATTAACTCCGGTATCTAATAAAAAATTCAATTTACTACCGTTTACTTTTACAGGTATAATTATTAAATTATTGATTAATTTAAATGGCATTACATGGCTTTCTTGACCTCCAATAATTTTAAACGTATCTTGTGAATTACAATTTATTGAGATAAAAAAAATACATATTATAATAAATAGAATCCTTAACATATATTAAGTATATGTTCTAAATTTAAGGAATTTTTAATAGTGTTTAATCTTTTTAGCAAAACTTTAACGATTCATTCCTTTTGAAAATTCTAACCTCGTACACTCGTTATTCCGAATTTATTTTTGCAATTTTGTTTTAAATTTTAATATCAATGCCAAGAATATCTAATAAAGGGTTAAAAATGCCCGAATCACCAATTCGAAAATTAGTTCCTTATGCCGAAGATGCCAAAAAAAGAGGTATAAAGGTATTTCATTTAAATATTGGTCAACCAGATATAAGAACACCTCAAATTGCTCTTGATGCCGTTAAAAATAATACTTTAGAGGTTGTGGCATATGCACGTTCTGAAGGTTCAGAAACATATCGAACTAAATTGGCTGCTTATTACGCAAAAAACGATATTCATATTCATGCTAGTGACATTATAGTTACAATCGGTGGTAGTGAAGCATTGCTTTTTACCTTTGGTAGTATTATGGATACTGATGATGAAGTAATTATACCTGAACCTTTTTATGCAAATTATAATGGCTTTTCAACAGCGTCTGGAGTAAAAGTCATTCCTGTTATCTCTAAAATTGAAGATAATTTTGCTTTACCATCTATTTCAGCATTTGAAAAGCTAATAACACCTAAAACGAAAGCAATACTTATTTGCAATCCAGGTAACCCAACCGGATATTTATATTCAAAAGAAGAAATACAACAATTAGCAGCAATTGTAAAAAAATACGATTTGTTTCTAATTGCCGATGAAGTTTATAGAGAATTTACTTATGATGGATTAGAGCATTATTCTGTCATGCAAGAAGATGGGTTAGAACAGCACGCTATTATAATTGATTCAGTTTCAAAACGTTATAGCATGTGTGGGGCAAGAATTGGCTGTATTGTTTCTAAAAATAAAGAATTTATTGCAACTGCATTAAAATTTGCACAAGCACGATTGAGTCCGCCAACATATGCCCTCATAGCTAGTGAAGCTGCATTAAATACTCCTCAAAGTTATTTTGATGATGTTATAGATGAATATGTTGACAGGCGAAATACATTAATTACTGAACTTCAAAAAATTGAAGGTGTAAAAGTAGCAAAGCCTAAAGGTGCATTTTATTGTATTGCTGAACTGCCAGTTGAAAACGCCGACCATTTTGCACAATGGTTATTAGAAAATTTTCATTTGTATAACCAAACTATTATGATTGCACCCGCCGCTGGTTTTTATGCCACCAAAGGTTTAGGATTGAATCAAGTTAGAATAGCTTATGTACTCAACAATGAAGATTTAATTCGGTCAATAGAAATATTAAAATCAGCTTTAGAAAAATATAACCAATAATTTAAAAAGACCTGACAGGTCTATGATAAAAACAAATTGAACATACAACAAAACATATCTCTAAAACCCTTTAATACTTTTGGTATTGATGTAAATGCTCAGCAATTTATTGATATTACATCTTTAAAAGATCTTAAAGAATTACTTAATACTAAAAAAGATTTTTTTATCCTTAGTGGAGGAAGTAATCTTCTCCTCACAAAAGATATAGAAAGATTAGTTGTTCATCTGAATACTAAAGGAATAGAAATTCTCCATTCAAATGAGGATAATATTTATATAAAAGTACAAGCAGGAGAAAATTGGCATGAATTTGTACTGTGGTGTATTGATCATAATTATGGCGGTGTAGAAAACTTATCTTTAATTCCGGGGTATGTAGGTACAACACCAATTCAAAATATTGGCGCTTACGGTACAGAAGTTAAAGATACTATATATGAAGTAGAAGGACTGGAAATCAATTCAAACACTTCTAAAATTTTTACTAATAATGATTGCGGATTTGGTTATAGAAATTCAGTCTTTAAAAATCAATTAAAAGGAAAGTATATTATTACCAGCGTTACTTTTAAACTTACAAAAGAGAATCATAAACTAAATAGTTCTTATGGCGCTATTCAATCAGAATTAGAAAAAAATAATATTAAAAACCCTAGTATAAAAGATATTTCTGATGCTGTAATTTCAATTAGACAAAGTAAATTACCCGATCCGAAAAAAATTGGCAATAGCGGAAGTTTCTTTAAAAATCCAGTAATCTCAAAAGAACAATTTGAGAAATTACAAAAAGCTTACTCTAATATGCCTTTTTACGAAGTAAAAGGCAAAAAATCTCAAACCCCAAACCCCAAATCTCAAACTTGTTATAAAGTGCCAGCCGGGTGGTTAGTAGAGCAATGCGGCTTTAAAGGCAAACGTTTTGGTGATGCCGGTGTACACAAAAATCAAGCATTGGTATTGGTTAATTATGGTAATGCAACAGGAAAAGAAATTTGGGAACTCGCCCAAAGAATTCAAAAAACGGTGATTGAAAGATTTGATATTGTATTAGAAGCTGAAGTGAACGTTTTATGAAAAATTATTTATTGTCTGATAAAAGACATAAGACTACTTCGCTTCAAGACATAAGATTTAAGATTGTTTTTTTATAATATTTAATTGATTATACGACGATTAAAAGTAAATAAACTACCTCGACCCAAGGGCAATGTCATTAAGTTAAGGTAAAATATAACCCTTCCGCCTTATTCTTCAAATAAGCCACCTTCCCTTATTGAGGGAAGGAATTAGATTCTAACTATGATTCATATTCTTTGTTCAAACTTTGAATCTGCCCGTTAAACTCCCCTCCTTTTTTTAAGGAGGGGTGGATTTTTGCCTTAGCAAAAAGACGGGGTGGTATTTAAATGCATAAAAATATTCTATTTGAATAAAAACTCTTAATTTAATAACATTGTGCCCAAGGATACGAGGTACCGTGTCTCGCCGGCAAGCAGGTTAAATAGTAATTCCCTTTTTATTTCGATACAAGCGTAGGAGAATTAAACCTTTTTTGACTATCGCCCTGCGATTAAAGTCACATTTAATCGGAAATACAAAATAAA
>CAZHYX010000014.1:0-19384 GCA_964536675.1 uncultured Flavobacteriaceae bacterium | reverse complement strand
TTTTGTATTGAGACAGTAAATTTTATAATACAAATAGTCACCTGTAATTAGTAAAGAAGTATTGAAATGCACAAATATTTTTTCTTGAGGGATCTTTTTATAAGTGCTAAAATTATAATCTTTTATAATTGTCTGACCATAACTAAATAAGCTATGACTAAAGAAACTTATTATTAATATGAATATTGTTTTTTTCATTTCTATATTATAGTTTATTCTATCCAAAAATCAGGAATTGTAATTTCTCCAAGCGTTGTACAATCTCCACACTTTACAGATACCAAAATGTAAGGGCCTCCGTTTAACTGACCTCCATTAAATTCCCAAAAAGTATGTGTTCTAGTACTCACAGCTTGAAATAAAGGCGTAGAACCATTTATTGTTTGTATTACAGGTGCTACGAATTTACAGTCAACAATATGAGGAGGTAATGGTTCATTAGGATAAAAATCATCAAAATTAAAGAATATTCTTTTTGATGAAACTGAAGAAACTTCAAAAAAACCTAAAACCTTTTCATTAGAGCTTTCTATAGAAAAAACATTGCCTTCTAAAAAACCAGGTTGATTTTGTGATAATAAACTCTCAGTGCTTGATAGGTCATTAAGTACTCTGTAAAAATTGTATGCAACAAATGATTGTACATATTGCCTTACTAAAATACTATACCTATGCGAAATAATAAAATTATCTCTTGAAATTAACCTTACCGGAAACCTTGTGACTCTATCTTCAGTAAATCTATTGGTTTGTGTTTGTATAATTGTATTAGAATGAACGGTATTATAGCAAAGACGATCTTGTCGATTTCCCAGCACAATTTTGAATTCTAAGGGTGGGATAGTACTGACGATATCTCCATTATTCCAATATGGAGCTATAATCTTATAAGTCTCTTCATACTCATATCTATAGTATACAGATTTTCCGGTAGGGTCAAAGCTATCCACAAATATTGCCATACGATCAACACCTAAATCACTAATTTCTCTAGCAGCATAGACATCATCAATTTCTGTAATATTTGTTAACTGCGTTGGTTCAGAAGAATATAACCTTCCATCACTTGTAGTAATTTGTAGTTGATAAGTTGTATTGGGCTGAGCACTAAACTTTGAAACAGAAATATACTTTCCTGCTAAATCACTTTCTTCAAAATTATATGTATTCTGAGAGTCGTCAATGATTTTTACATCAGCATTACTTTCAGCTAAAGGGAGTGCTTCTTCAAATCTAAATGTTCTTGTTAAATTAATTTTTTGATATTTAAATTCATTTGTAATAGTCCCTTCAATAACAATGGCACTCTCAAAAGTCTCTATTTTAATATCGAATGGTTCTACACAACTATTGGTAAATAAACTAATAACCAGTAACCAAATAGTATAATATATGTTTGAATTTTTCATTATCAAATTTTAGCGTTAAAATTTAAAATTAAAGGTTATAGTTGGTATTGGAATTGAAAATATAGAGCTTTGCTTGGCTTTTATCTTACCATTTTCAGTAACAAAAAATACTGAATATGGATTGTTTCTACCCAGTACATTATAAATTGAAATATTCCAAAAACTATGAGCAAATTTCTTAATTTTATGATTTCCTTCAATGTTAAAGCCAATATCTAATCGATAATAATCAGGAATTCTAAATGTGTTACGATCACTGAATAACACCTGCTCAGAACCGTTAAAAATAAAATTACCTACAGGTATTGTCACAGGCCTTCCTGTTTGATAGGCAAAATTTGCAGAAAGACTAAAACGTTTAGTTAGTTTATAATTTGTAACTAAACTTATATCGTGAGGTTTGTCAAAATTAGAAGGGAAGTATTCTCCATTATTAATACGTTCTTCACTAAACTCACCATCTAACTTAAACAAAGAACGTGAATAAGTATAGCCTAACCAACCGTTAAGCTTACCTTTAGTTTTTTTAATTAAAAATTCAGCACCATAAGCCTTTCCTTCTCCTTGTAAAACTTCAGTTTCAATTGATTCATTAATCAATAAATCAGCTCCAACTTTATAATCGAGAATGTTTTTAGATTTTTTATAAAACCCCTCAAGACTTAACTCATACATATTACCTTCAAAGTTTTTATAAAAACCTAAAGAATACTGGTTTCCTATTTGTGGCTTTATATTTAAATCTGAAAGTTTCCAAGTATCTGTAGGCGATATTGTGGTATTATTAGATAAAATATGAATATATTGATAACTACTATTAAAACTTGCTTTAACAGAGAAGCTAGGCGAGAATAAATATCTTGCAGATACGCGTACTTCTGGTGCACTATAGGTTTTAATAATTTCATTTTTACCAAAATTTAAAGTATCAATTACTGTCCCTTCATTTCTTGGTAAACCATCAGCAAAGATTCTTTGAGAAGCTTGACCGAGTGAGGCATATAAAGAATAACGAAAACCGGCATTCAATAAAATTTTTTCATTAATCTTAAAGTTATCTGAAATAAATAGTGCTGATTCTAATGCTCTTTCTTTAGGTATATTTAGAGTTTCAACTATAGATTCAGATCCTTTCGGACCAATATTTCCTGGGTTAACATTATATAGTTTACTAGAAATACCATATTCAAATTTATGTTTATTATTATACAAGTATTTCATTTTTAGTTTTAATTGTGTTTCATTTATCTTAAACCCTAAACCAAAATTTGTATCAGAATTACCCTCAAAATCAAGATTAAATTTGTATTCGCTATTAGTCAGAATCAAACTTCCTTCATTTTTGCTGTTGAAGGTATGATCTAATTTTAAAGTGACCAGCCTATTACTATAGCTAAATAATGAATCTGAAGTAATACTATAATTATCTTT
The DNA here is from genome assembly GCA_964536675.1 of uncultured Flavobacteriaceae bacterium. GTDB lineage: Bacteria > Bacteroidota > Bacteroidia > Flavobacteriales > Flavobacteriaceae > Aureibaculum. The sequence continues at coordinate 16,544 of CAZHYX010000014.1, read as the reverse complement.
ACTATAATATCCGGTAGCTTCAATATTAGTATTACTACTTATTTTATGGCTATATTTAGCAATAATATCATAAAAAGAAGCTTCGCTATTTTTTAATGACTCTTCGTCTAATGATCTTAAAATCCAATCTGAATAAGTGGCTCTACCTCCGATTATTAGTGAAGATTTGTCTTTAATAATAGGAGTCTCTAAAGTTATGTTACTGGTAACAGGACCAACAGAAACTTCACCTGAAAATTTTTCGTAATTACCTTTTTTTGTATTGATGTCAAAAACTGAAGATAATCTCCCTCCATATTCTGCCGGAATACTACCCTTATAGATATTTACATCTCCTGTAGTAAATGGGTTTAAAGCTGAAAAAATACCAAAAAAATGGACAGGATTGTAAAGTACTCCATTATCTAAAAGTATTAAATTTTGATCTTCTTTACCACCTCTCACATTGAATCCCGATGACCCTTCACCGGCAGTACTTATACCCGGTAATGTTGTAGCTACTTTTAAAATATCACGAACACCTAAAACTAGAGGAATATTTTTTATTTCTTTTACTTGTATTCTAGATAAACCCGTTACAGCCTCTTTTATATTTAAATCTTTATCAGTTTGTATTACTATTTCTTCTAGTATTTCTGTACTTTCTTTTAACTTAAAATTAAATGTTCCATTGTTATAAATAATTACTCTTTTTCTTGAATCTTGAATTCCAATTGATTTTGTTTCTATGAAGTTTACACCAGAAGGTAACTTAATAGAATAAAAACCGTTATCATCTGTAATTGCGTTTATATTTTTATTTTCAACAATCAATGTCAAATTGGGAATAGGTTTATTGGTAATACTATTTTTTACATAACCTGTAAGAGTATGTTTTTTTTGATTTGAGGTTTTACTTTCTTTACCGATTCTAACAGTTTCAGTAATTACTTTTTTTCTAGAAGTCTCTTTTTTATAAAAAAGAGGCTTAACTTTTTTATTTTGGACAGTTTCTATCTTGGTATTTTCATAAAAATCTTCAGAAATTGAATCGTGTATTAAAATACTGCGAGTTAAAATAATTTTATTATCCGAAGTTATATAATAATTTATAACAGTATTTTTAAAAATATTATTGAGTAGAGTAGTAAGAGTAACATTATTGTATTGTCCAGAAATAAGAGAGTTGTCTAACCAGCTTTCTATAAAATAAAAACGATAACTAGTAAGTTCTTCAATACGTTTAATAACTTCAATTTTACTTGAATTTTCAAAGGTGATCGAAATTTTTTGACCTTCATTTTGTGCATATATGAAGTGAAAACAAAACAATAGTAGTGCAATGAATAGATTCTTCATTAGTTAATAGTTGTATTGTTAATTAATGCACTTAAATGTTTTATTAACTTCTTCATAAATATATCGGGATTTGAATTTAATGATACTTTGTTAATTTTATAAAAAGTATTGATATCTTTTTTTTGTTTTGGAAATAATTGGACTAAATTTCTTTTTGATGATAATTTATAATATTCATCATTAAAATAAAGAAAATATTCATTTTTATCTTTAAATTCATTATAAATAAATTTACGATACAATTGTTTTTTTTTAATCTTTTTATGTTTTTTATAAAGTGTTAAAATGGTATTTTGAAATAATATTTCATAAAAACCAGCAATGTTTACAAAGAAAATATCATTTTTTTCATGAGATAATCTGATAAACGTATGACTGTTTATAGAGAAAGATTCTATTTTTTCACTTATTAATTTAATTATACTGTACCCTGATTGCACAGGGAGTTTAATTATTAATTCATCATCATATATATTATATTTCATATCAATATCATAATATGGCTGCTTATCATATATAATATTACCTATTAAGAACTCAGTAGATACATAATACTCATGATATTTATTTATTGTTCTATAACCTTTTTTATATTCTACGCCCTCATAAAGTCCAATGTTTTCAGAACCAATAATAGTATCAAACCAATTATAAAAGTCTTTCTGATTTGAATATTCCTGACTATATAAAAAGACTACTTTGAATAAAAATATGAGGATTATACTAAGTTTAGTATATTTTTTTTCCATAAGAAATTAAACTATAAAATTTAAATTGTAAACGACTAATTTCTTCGTAGAAGACAGCCAGAATTTATAAAAATACAAAAAAATAACAAATATTATGATTTATGATAAACAATCAATACTTTTTTAGCAGCTTCAAAAGGAGTAAGTTTATGTTGTTGAACCTTATTTAAGACATTAATTAATTCTTTTTTAATTTTAGAATTATTATAAAATTGATTCTTTAACTGTTCATTTATAGTTTCATATACCCAAAACTTATTTTGTTCATTTCGTTGATTTTCAAAGTAATCAGTACCTATAGTAAGTTCTATATACGCTTCAACCATTTTCCAAACAGTATCAATACCAATATTATCTATGGCGCTACAAGTAGTAACTTTGGGTTGCCATGTACTTTCTTTTAAAGGATACAAATGTAATGCTCTGGAAAATTCAGCTTTAGCAAGTTTTGTTTGTTTTATATTAGCTCCATCAGCTTTATTTATCACAATTGCATCTGCCATTTCAATAATACCACGCTTAATGCCTTGTAATTCATCACCGGCACCGGCTAACTTTAATAATAAAAAGAAATCAACCATAGAATGGACTACAATTTCTGATTGGCCTACACCCACAGTTTCAATAATAATGGTATCATAACCGGCAGCTTCGCATAAAATAATTGCCTCTCGTGTTTTTTGAGCAACACCTCCTAAAGATTTACCAGAAGGAGAAGGTCTTATAAAAGCATTCTCATCATTAACCAATGATGACATTCTAGTTTTATCACCTAAAATACTACCACGATTTATAGAACTACTTGGGTCTACCGCCAATACAGCAACTTTTTTTCCTAAGTTGGTTAAGTATTTGCCAAATACTTCAATAAAGGTACTTTTACCGACGCCAGGAACTCCGGTAATACCAATTCGAATCGAATTGTTTGCATAAGGTAAACAAGCTAATAATATTTTTGTGGCTAGTTCTTGATGTTTAGTATTTGTACTTTCAACTAGCGTAATAGCTCTACTTAAATAAGTAATATTCCCTTTCAGAATATTCTCAATAAAAGTCTTTGTAGAAGGTAATTTACCTCTATTCAGTTTTATTTTTTGAATTGATTCAGGTTGTTTTATACCTTTAACTTCTTCAAGATTACCCTTAAACTTCGTTTTTTTGTCCATATCCGTTAAAGCAATAATATTTGTAAATTTAAAATAATTATTTTTAGAAAAGTGCAACACTCAATTTTTTTAATCGTATTTAAAATAGAAGCATCAAAATAGAATGAGCCAAACTAAATTTTTGCAATCTAGATTAATAGCTGAATGCAAACAGAATAATCAAAAAGCCCAATTGCAATTATATGACATGTATTGTAAAGCAATGTATAATACTGCTTATAATTTTGTAAAGAATGAAGCTATAGCTGAAGATATGGCTCAGGAAGGTTTTATCAAAGCATTTCAAAAAATTGATTCATTTAATGAAGAAGTTTCTTTTGGAGCATGGCTTAAAAGAATTGTAATCAATCAATGTTTAGATTGGTTGAAAAAAAGGAAATTAAGATTAGTTTCTATTGATAGTGAAAAAATACAAATAGCAGATGAAGATGACTGGAATGTAGAAGAAACCATAACTATAAATCAAATACATACAGCTATAGAACAATTACCCGATAAATATAAAATAGTAGTAAAACTGTTTTTATTAGAAGGTTATGACCATCAAGAGATTGCACAAATACTAACTATTACTGAAGTCTCATCAAGATCGCAAGTATTTAGAGGAAAAAACAAACTAAAAGAATTGCTAAAACAATATAATTATGCCTAAAGATATAAGAGGAATTTTAAAAGAGGCTCAAACAAATTCTAAAGAGCTAAAAGAGAATCATAGATTACGTTTTGAACAGCGCTTACAGCAACTACATGAACCTAAAAAGAAGAATTATTTCTTTTTAAAAGTGGCAGCTTCTTTGGTAGTATTATTAAGCATAGGTTACTTTTCATTTTTTAATAAACCAACCGATATTGAACAACAAATTGTTGAGCCTAGAATTACTAACTTGAGTAGTATTTCTCCTGAAATGCAAAAAGTAGAGAGCTATTATTTAGCTGCCATTAATTATGAAATTGTAAGTTTGGAAATTACTCCTGAAAACAAGGAGGTTTTAGACAATTATTTAAGTAAAATAGGAAAACTAACTGAGGATTATAAACGACTGAATAATGAACTTTCAGAAAAAGGAATCAACGAAAAAACAATAAATTCTTTGATTACTAACTTACAATTACGGCTACAAATTTTATTGCAATTGAAAGATACGTTAAACGAAATGATAATATCAAAAAATATAGAAAATGAAGACACTACAATTTAAAATAATAATAATCCTAATTTGTATAACAACATCTAGCCTAAATGCACAAAAATTAGATAGAAAATATACAGAAAAATTTATTGTAGACCCAAATGTTATTATAGATGTAAATACACGACATACAGATATAGAAATTGAGACTTGGAATAAAAATGAAGTGGTGATTGAGGCTTTTATGCAAGTTGAAGGCGAGTCTGATCAAGATTTAATTGATGATTATTTTAGAAGATGGAACTTTGAAGCCTTAGGTAATAAAAGTAATGTAAAGGTTACTTCTAAATCGTCAAGCTTTATTGATATTAACTCCTTCGACTTTGATACACCAAATTATGACATATTAGTTAATGATGTACTAGAAAATACATATAATAACTTGAAGTTTATTATACCAGAAATTTCTGTTTCAAGTCTAGGTCTTTTAGACTCTATTCAGTTTATTATTCCTGAAATAGTTCTGCCTCCACTTCCTGCAATGCCACCAATAATTTTTAATCTAGATGATACTCATTATAATATTTTAATGATGGAGAAATTTGATTTCAAAAAACATAAGAAAGATAATAACTATTTAAAAAGATGGAAAGAGAAAAATAAGAAAGTATTAGAAGGTTACGATATTAAAATTGGCAGGAATTCCATTTCAATTTCTAACAATAAAGGAGCTTCAAAGGAAGAGCTAAAGAAAAGACAGGAAAGATTAGAAGCTAGAATGAAAGAACAGCGCAAACGTTTTGAAGAACGATTAAAAAAGAGGCAAAAAGAATATGAGAGAAGAGCTGAAGAATTAAAAGAACGCAATAATTTAAGATCTATCGAACGTAAAAAGGCGCTAGTTAAAAGACAGGAGGCTTTAAAAAAACAGAAAGAAGTAATGGCGGTTAGGAGAAAGGAAGTAAGAAGTATATTAGAAAGAAGAGAGAAAGTTAAAATAAGGCGTATCATAAAAATTAAAGCACCTAAAAACGCCAAATTTAATATGAATGTTAAGTACGGATCAATGAGTTTTCCTAACTAAAGGATCTGAGTTCAACTTAACGAATTACTTAAATGTAAATGTTGTTTACGTCTTTGCGAAGGAGGGGCGACTGTGGCAATCTCTTTTTAATAATTAGACTACTATACTGAAACTCTCGAAGCTTCGGGACAGCACATGCTATTTTACTAAAAAAACAATTTACTAACTCTAATTCAACCACTCTTTTAATAAAAATGAGTGGTTTTTTTCTTTCTAAATTGTTAGTACCTTTATCGCTTCAAAAAAACAGACATTACATGGAGTTATACAAACAGCAACAACTAAAAATCTATAATTCACTTTCTAATAAAAAAGAAGGTTTTAAGCCAATAGTAGATGGGTTTATAGGTATGTATGTTTGTGGCCCTACGGTATATAGTAATGTACATCTAGGTAATGTTAGAACCTTTATGTCGTTTGATTTGATTTATCGCTACTTTAAACATTTAGGCTATAAAGTACGTTATGTACGTAATATTACTGATGCCGGTCATTTAGAGAATGATGCTGATATAGGTGAAGATAGAATTGCTAAAAAAGCACGTTTAGAGCAAATTGAACCTATGGAGGTGGTTCAACGATATACGGTCGATTTTCATAATGTATTAAATAGGTTTAATTTTTTGCCACCAAGTATTGAGCCAACCGCTACAGGTCATATCATTGAACAGATTGAAATTATCAAAGATATTTTAGAAAAAGGATTGGCTTATGAAGTAAACGGATCAGTTTATTTTGATGTGTTAAAATATAATGAAAAGGAATATTATGGTATCCTTAGTGGAAGAAATATTGAGGACTCTATACATAATACACGTGAGCTTGACGGACAGTCAGAAAAGAAAAACCCTCAAGATTTTGCATTGTGGAAAAAAGCACAACCAGAACATATTATGCGTTGGCCTTCCCCTTGGAGTGACGGTTTTCCTGGATGGCATTTAGAATGTACAGCAATGAGTACTAAATATTTGGGAGAACAGTTTGATATTCATGGAGGTGGTATGGATTTAAAATTTCCGCATCACGAATGTGAAATTGCTCAAGCAAATGCTTCTAATAATCAAATGCCTGTAAATTATTGGATGCATACCAATATGCTAACTTTAAATGGTCAAAAAATGGCAAAGTCAACGGGTAACTATATTCTACCTAATGACTTTTTTACAGGAGATAGTAAACATTTAAGTAAAGCCTATGTACCATCTGTTGTACGGTTTTTTATGTTGCAAGCAAATTATAGAAGTATATTAGATTTTTCTGACGACGCATTATTAGCTTCTGAAAAAGGATATTATAGACTGATGAGTGCAGTTAACTTATTAGATAATTTGACAGCTTCTAAAGTATCAACCTTTGATGTTAAAACTTTGAGACAAAACTGCTATGATGCAATGAATGACGATTTTAACAGTCCGGTTTTAATAGCGCAATTATTTGAAGGAGTAAAGTTTATAAATTCAATGAAGGATGGAAAAGAATCATTAACTCAAGAAGATTTGACAACGTTTAAAACAACTATAAATAAGTTTGTTTTTGATGTATTAGGATTAGAAGATGCTACTGCTACTGATAATAGTGATAAACTTTCTGAGGTAGTAGATATGTTAATCGAAATGCGAAATGATGCTAGAGAAAATAAAGATTGGACATTATCTGACAAGATAAGAGACCAATTACTTGAAAGAGGAATTCAATTAAAAGACGGAAAAGACGGTACAACTTTTACAGTTTAGACTGTCATTGCGAGCCCGCTTGCCGAACGGGCAGGAAGTGAGGTACGAACGACGTGGCAATCTTTAACATTAAAACTATAACACGTTGTTATTTTTAAGAGATTGCCACTTCGCACTTTCAGGCTCATCGCAATGACATCTATTATTATTAAGTATTGTCACCCTGAGCATTACTGAAATATAAAAATATTTTATATTGAAAGTAGAAAGCGTAGCTTAACGAAGGGTTTTTATTAATATTAGTTTTCCTCTTTGGGGAAATCGAAGATTCAACGAAGTTATACCAATTTGAGTATAAAATTAGTCATAAATAAATTGAATTATTTTTTTACTTAAAAGAGGCAAAAAAATAAAGCATAGCTTAATTATGGTTTCTTTTTTTAACAAATTTTAAGTGAAAAAGAACTGCGAAGCATATCATGAACTCCTACTTTAAAAAATAGAAAAGAAGTGAGTAAACGATTTATATGGCTCGTTTTATAATTAAATTGGTATTAAATGTGTGAAAGACAAAGAGGATGATCAAACAAATCCTAACATATCCATTTATCTTAGTTGTTCGTTTTTACCAAGCAGCAATTTCTCCTTATACACCATCAAGTTGTAGATATACACCTACATGTTCACATTATACAATAGAAGCTTTACAAAAACATGGTTTATTTAAAGGAGGTTGGTTAGCAATAAAGAGAATTTTTAGTTGTCACCCTTGGGGTGGTAAAGGTTACGATCCAGTACCAGATTTACACGATAAAGAAGCTAATGATTAACAATAATATAATTTGATTACGAACTCAGGTTACGAGGTTTTTCCCTTCAGGGAAATGTCTGAAAGACAAAGAGGGCAATTCCACAATAAAACATATATTTACAATCTCAAATAAAAAACATGAACATTTTATTATCTATAGACTGGAACTTTAATCCAGACCTTTTTAAAATAGGCTCATTTCCTATTAAGTATTATAGCTTAATGTATGTATTGGCATTTGTGTTGGGTTTACAAATCATGAAACGAATCTTTAAAAAAGACAATATTTCATTAGATAAACTCGATCCGCTTTTTTTATATACAATTATAGCGATGTTAATAGGTGCAAGAGTTGGCCATTATTTATTTTATGAAGAAAACTATACGTTGGCTGAAGTATTTTTACCATTTAAATTAAATCCTTTTAAATATACCGGCTTTCAAGGACTAGCAAGTCATGGTGCTATAATAGGTATTGTTATAGCAATGTTTATTTACAGTAAAAAAGTAATTAAAAAACCTTTATTGTGGACATTAGATAGAATGGTTATTCCTTCAGCCTTAGGGTCGATGTTCGTACGATTTGGTAATTTATTTAATTCTGAAATTGTTGGTAAAGCTACAGGTACTGATTTTGGTTTTAAATTGATAAGAAATGATATCAGTGAATATAAAGCAATGAGTATCACAGGAGCTAAAAGTGTTAATAGAGCTTATGATTTAATTGCAAACAGCTCACGTTTTAAAGATGTATTAATGGATGTTCCAAATAGATATCCTACCCAAATTTATGAGGCACTAGGCTATTTAATTACCTTTTTAGTATTGTGGTTTTTATATTGGAAAACAGATAAAAAACAGAAGCTAGGCTACCTTTTCGGAGTATTCATGGTGATGTTTTGGTCTGTAAGATTTATTGTCGAATTTTATAAAGAATGGCAAGGCGGTATTGAAACATGGTTTAATATCAATCTAAATACTGGGCAATTATTAAGTATACCATTGGTTTTGATTGGGTTATTCTTTATGTTTAGAAAAAGTAAAGTTTGATTTACATCTTCTAACTCTATTTTTTGTAATAAAAAGCACTGTCATGTTAAGAAAAAGTTAATATATTAGCAAGCTCAAATAAATAAATAACTAATTAAATTTAAACACGTATGAAAACAAAAATTTACTCATTTTTGGTATTATTCTTGTTATCAGTATCGGCATTTGCTCAATCATATGAAGTTAGCGGAACTGTAACTGATAATAGTAACCAACCCTTACCGGGAGTTTCGGTGGTTGTAAAAGGAACAACTACAGGAACATCAACCGATTTTGACGGAAAATACACACTTCAAGTTAATAATGAAGATGTATTAGTATTTACTTTTGTAGGCTTTGAAGCACAAGAAGTAGCTATGGATGGCTCAGCAACTGTTAATGTTATTATGAAATCAGGTCTTGAACTTGATGAAGTAGTAGTAATTGGTTCTAGGAATCCAAATAGAACAGCAACTGATACACCTGTGCCTGTTGATATAATAGATGTAGCCGAATTGATAGCAAAAGGACCACAAGTTAATTTAAATCAAATTTTAAATTTTGTAGCACCTTCGTTTACATCTAATACACAAACAATTTCTGACGGTACTGACCACGTTGATCCTGCTTCTTTAAGAGGTTTAGGTCCAGACCAAGTATTGGTGTTAATTAATGGTAAAAGACGTCACAACTCTTCATTAGTTAATGTAAATGGTACATTTGGTAGAGGTTCAGTAGGAACCGATTTAAATGCAATTCCAGCTGCGGCAATTAAACGTTTAGAAGTACTAAGAGATGGTGCTGCTGCTCAATATGGCTCTGATGCTATTGCAGGTGTAATTAATATTGTGTTGAATGATAATGTAAATGAACTTAACTTTAAACTTACTTCTGGAGCGAATTTTTCTGAAAATGCAAATGACCAAACTGGGGGAGTTGATGGTGAAATGGTTAATGTAAGTATTAACTATGGCGTACCTATAGGAGATGATGGAGGTTTTATTAATTTTACTGGTGATTTTGATTATAGAGAAGACTATGGTAGAATGAAAGAATGGGAAGGCTCAATATTCAATGTATATAATTCAATTGAATATGTGGCGCATCAAGGAGGTACACCTTATGACGATTTATCTGTAGCTCAAATACAATTTCTTGCGAATAATGTAAGTAATTTTTCTCCAACTTTACAATCTGATATCTCAGCTGCAACATCTATGGTTGATTTAATTGGAGTTAATGATGGAATTAACTCAATAGCTGGTGCCTTAACAAACCTTACCTTTGATAGTAATGGTAACATTGATGGAGTAGCTCCTATTGACAATACTAATGCTGAACTAGCTACACGTGGTCAAACTAGAAGTGACTATAATATGAGAGTTGGTCAGTCTGCTTTAAGAGGTGGTCGTTTCTTTGCAAACTTTTCTTTACCTTTAGATGATAATGGTACTGAACTGTACTCTTTTGCTGGAATTAGTTCTAGAAAAGGAAACTCTGCAGGATTCTATAGATTACCAAATCAAAGTAGAACATATACTCCGGTATATGTAAATGGTTTTTTACCTGAAATTAATTCAAAAGTTTCTGATAAGTCATTTGCTGTAGGTATTAAAGGTAAAATAGGTGATTGGAATGTAGACCTAAGTAATACTTGGGGTAATAACTCATTTTTATTCACTATAGGCAATACATTTAATGCTTCACTCCAAAACGCTTCTCCAACAACATTTGATGCAGGGGGGTTTGCTTTCTCACAAAATACGGTCAACCTTGATATTAACAAATTTCATGAAGATGTATTATCAGGATTAAATATTGCATTTGGTGCTGAGTATAGATTAGAAAATTATGAAATATTTGCTGGTGAAGAGCCATCATATTCAAGATATACAGATGAAGGAGAAGTAATTACTATAGCTTCTCAAATAGTTTCTCAAGACTTTTTTGGCAGATCAAGACCAGGAGGTTCACAAGTATTCCCAGGATTTAGTCCGGACAATGAACTTTCAAGAGACAGAAGTAGTATTGCTGGTTATTTTGATGTTGAAGCTGATTTTTCGGAAAGGTTTTTAGCAAGTTTTGCTGCTCGTTTTGAAGATTATTCAGATTTTGGTTCAACAATTAATTTTAAGTTAGCAACTTTATTTAAAGCAACTGATAATTTAAATATTAGAGCGGCATTAAATACTGGTTTTAGAGCTCCATCTTTACATCAATTAAATTTCAATTCTACATCTACAATTTTTGATCAAGAGGGTCAACCAGTTGAAGTTGGTACATTTGCAAATGATAGCAGGGTAGCCAAAACATTAGGCATCCCTAAACTTAAAGAAGAAACTTCACAGAGTATAAGTGTCGGTTTTACAGCAAAAATACCAGATGCTAATTTAAGTATTACTCTTGATGGGTATTGGGTTGGTATTGATGATAGAGTGGTATATACAGGTCAATTTAGTGGAGCTGCCATTGCAGCTGATCTTGCCAGAGCAAATGCATCAGCAGCTTCTTTCTTTGTAAATGCAATTGATACAGAATCAAAAGGGTTAGATGTTGTTATTACACATAAAGCCAATGTAGGTACTAATATGCAATTAAAATCAGATTTAGCAGGAACTTTTTCCCAAACAAGAAAAGTAGGTCCTATTAAATCTTCTGACTTATTAAGAGCGGCAGGTTTAGAATCGACATACTTTCCTGAAGATAGTAGAGTGTATTTAGAAGAGGCGGTACCAAGAACCAAAGTTATTTTATCAAATGCATTGTCAAGTGAAAAATTTAATATTTTCTTAAGAAATGTATACTTTGGTGAAGTTACAGAAGCTACAACCAATTTGGACAGACAACAAATTTTCGGAACAAAATTAGTTACTGATTTATCTTTAGGTTATAACTTTTCTGAAAGTTTAACAATCACTGTTGGGGCTAACAACCTTTTAGATGTTTACCCAGACAGAGCTGCTGATGCATTAGCTGATGGAGGTAATAATAGAAGTGGCGGAAGGTTCGATTGGTCAAGAAGAGCACAACAGTTCGGTATTGGTGGTAGATTCTTATTTGCTAGACTTAGCTTTACTTTAAAATAATAAAATTTAAATTTAAAAAAGATGAAAAAAATATTTAATTTATTAATTGTAATGTTAGTCATTAGTGTAGCATTTACATCTTGTGACAGCGATGACTCTACTAGCATTCCAGATACAATCCTTACTACGGCAAAAACAGTTTCGTTTGGTCAAGATACGGCGGTTGTTGAATCTAGTGCTACAATATTTAATTTACCGGTTGATGTTAGTCCATCTAATTTTAGTGGTAATTATTTAATAGAATATACTATTAATGATGAAAGTGCTTCTGCAACTTTTTCAGGAGGTCAAGCAGCTCAAATACCTTTAGACGTTTCAGGTTTTGGTTCTGTAGTAATTACATTAGACCGTATTACTGTTATAGGTACTGAAGTAGGAGTAGTAGATCAAGATAATAAGTCAACTGAAATTCTTATTGCACCTGCGAGAGATGTTGATGCTCTTCAAATGGTATTAACTTGGCCAGATGCTGCTAATAATGATTTAGATTTCTTTGTAACCGATGTTGATACTTTTATTGTAGATGATAGTCAATCTACTTCAGCGGGTGAAGATATTGCACTTCCAAATACTGCACCAGATGGTGATTATAGAGTTTTTGTTCGTAATTGGATATCATCAATAGACCCTATACCTTTTACTATATTAACGACACAACCTGATGGTACTGTTAATGTATATGAAGGGAATATACCTAATGTAGATCTTCAGTTTAATGAAGCATTGACAATTGTTAAAACAGGTTCAACATATGTAATAACACAGTTAGACCCAACAGTACCTTTATAGTAAATAGGTACAAAATTAAAATAAAACACCTCTTTCGAAACATCGAATTAGGTGTTTTTTTATTTTAGTATATGAAGTTTTTTAGTAAAACTTTTACTTACTTTGTAAAATTATAAAACAGAAAAGAATATGACCATTACAGAACAAACATTGTCACAACAAGCAATTGCATTAGAAAATAAGTATGGGGCACATAATTATCATCCATTACCAGTAGTTTTAAACAAAGGAAAAGGTGTATATGTATGGGATGTAGATGGTAAAAGATATTATGATTTTTTGTCAGCATATTCAGCTGTAAACCAAGGGCATTGTCATCCTAAAATTATCAATGCATTAAGAGAACAAGCTGAAAGTTTAACGCTTACTTCTAGAGCATTTTATAATGACAAGCTAGGACAATACGAAAAGTATATTACTGAGTATTTTGGTTTTGATAAAGTATTGCCTATGAATACTGGTGCAGAAGCAGTTGAAACAGCAATCAAAATAGCTAGAAAGTGGGGTTATGAAAAAAAAGGAATCCCTTCTAATCAAGCTAAAATAATTGTATGCCAGAATAATTTTCATGGTAGAACAATAACGATTATATCAGCCTCCAACGATCCTGTGGCAACCGAAAATTTCGGACCGTTTACACCCGGGATAATTTCTATTCCTTATAATGATTTAAGTGCATTACGCGAAGAGCTTAAAGATTCTACAGTAACTGCATTTTTAGTGGAACCTATTCAAGGTGAAGCAGGTGTTTATGTACCTGATGATAATTATATTAAAGATGCACATCAACTGTGTAAAGAAAAGAATGTACTATTTATAGCTGATGAAGTACAGACAGGCATAGCACGTACAGGCAAATTATTAGCCATAAATTATTCAAAAATTAAACCCGATATTTTAATTTTAGGGAAAGCAATCTCTGGAGGTGTTTTACCAGTTTCGGCTGTTTTGGCAGATAATGATATTATGGAAGTTATCAAACCAGGTACACATGGTTCTACTTTTGGTGGCAATCCACTTTCTTGTGCCGTTGCCGTTGCTGCTTTAGAAGTGATTGAAGAAGAAAATCTTGCTAAAAATGCTGATAAACTTGGTAGAATTTTTAGAGAAAGTATGCAAGAGTTAGCCGAAAAAACAGATTTAGTTAAATTGGTTAGAGGTAAAGGTTTATTAAATGCAATAGTAATTAATGATTCTGAAGATAGTTCTACCGCTTGGAATATTTGTATAGCTTTAAAAGAAAACGGATTATTAGCTAAACCCACACATGGTAATATTATACGTTTTGCACCACCTTTGGTTATGACAGAAGAGCAGATGCAAGATTGTATAACAATTATAGCTGATACCATCATAAATTATAAAAAATAATTCTATGAAATTAAAAACTATAATTATTTGTTTTAGCGTTTTACTATTATGTAAACAATCTATTATAGCTCAAGAAACCAAAGAAGACAAAATTAAGGAAGTAATATCATTGTTTTTTAAAGGATTGCAAAGTGGTGATACATTGACAATAAAACAAACTATCACTACTGATTTATTGTTACAAACAATTTATACCAATAAAGAAGGTAAACCAATACTAAGAACAGAAGATGCTTCTAAATTTTTAAAGGCTGTTACTTCAAAAAAAACCAATGAAATTTGGGAAGAAAAATTATTATCATATACTATTCAAATAGATGGTAATATGGCAAATGTTTGGACACCTTATGAATTTTACTTTAACAATGACTTTAGTCATTGTGGAGTAAATTCTTTTCAACTATTTTTCGATGATAAACAATGGAAAATTATTTACTTAATAGATACAAGAAGAAAACAGAACTGTAAAAAGTAAAAAGATAAATGGAAGAGATTCAAGACATACAAATTACCAAAGAACAGTTTGAAACGATTAGTTCAAATGAAGAATTATTAAAAGTAGTTCAAAAAAAAGGAAAGAATATAGATAAAGTACTTGAAAAATTAAAGTACGAAGATGAGCTTAAAAAATTGCAAATTGAATTAGTAAAATTACAGCAATGGGTTTCTAATAAAGGAAAACGTGTTGTAATTATATTTGAAGGTAGAGATGCTGCGGGTAAAGGAGGGAATATCAGACGTTTTGCAGAACATTTAAACCCGCGTTCAATGAATTTAGTGGCATTGACCAAACCTACTAAAATTGAACAAGGTCAATGGTATTTTAGACGTTATATTAAAGAGTTATCTAACCCTGGAGAAATTGTATTTTTTGATAGGAGCTGGTATAATAGAGCTGTAGTTGAACCAGTTATGGGTTTTTGTACAGATGATCAATATAACAGATTCATGTTACAAGTACCTGAATTTGAACATATGCTCTATGAAGATGGTGTTAAAATTATTAAATTTTGGTTTTCTATTTCTAAAGAACAACAAAAGGCAAGATTTGAAGCTAGATTAGAGAATCCTTTAAAACGATGGAAATTTAGCCCTGTAGATCAAAAAGGACAAGAATTATGGGATAAATATACCTTCTATAAAGAACAAATGTTTAGTAAAACACATACAGCTTATTGTCCGTGGATTACTGTAAAAGCAAATAATAAAAAAGTAGCTCGTTTAGAGTCAATGCGTTATGTATTATCACAGTTTGATTATCCTGAAAAAGACAAAGCATTGACTACTTTATTTCCAGATCCAAATATTATAATGCGATATTATAGGTCTACTCACCAATTAGACTCATGACTCTTATGGATAATATTAACCTTACAGATTTAGATGTTGAAAAACTGAATTCTAATAAAGGATTACACACTTTATTATCAAATGAAGTATATAATTTAGAAAAAGCACTTCGTTTTATAAATTATGAAAAAAAGTTAAAAAAACTACAGATAGAATTGGTAAAACTACAAACCTGGGTTATCAATAATAATGAACGTGTTATTGTTATTTTTGAAGGTAGAGATGCTGCCGGTAAAGGAGGTGCAATTCGTAGAACAACCGAAAGAATTAATCAGCGACACTATAGGATTATGGCCTTGCCTAAACCTTCTGAAGAAGAAAGGACTCAATGGTATTTTCAACGATACATAAGACAGTTTCCTAAAGCCGGAGAAATCGTTTTTTTTGATAGAAGTTGGTATAATAGGGCGGTTGTTGAGCCTGTAAATGGATTTTGTACTGACGAAGAGTATACTATTTTTATGAATCAGGTAAATGATTTTGAACGTATGATTACAGAATCAGGTATTAGATTAGTTAAAATTTACATGTCCATATCAAAATCAGAACAAGCCAAGCGTTTTAATGAAATTAAAAATGATCCGTTAAAACATTGGAAAATGACTCCTGTTGATGAAAAAGCACAAGGACTTTGGGATGTATATACAAAATATAAAAAACTGATGTTCGAAAATAATAAAAAGGAAAATATTCCTTTTAAAGTTATTAGAGCTAATAGAAAAACTTCTGCTCGTATTGAAGTTATACAACATATATTGAATTCTATTCCTTATGATAAAACATTAGAAGTGTAAGCTTTGTTTTGGTATAACCCTTCCGTCTTATTCTTTGAATAAGCCACCTTCCCTTATTGAGGGAAGGAATTAGATTCTAACTATGATTTAAATTCTTTGTTCAAATTTTGAATCTGCCCGTTATACCAATTTAATTTTATAATGTCGTATAATTGAATTGAATTAATTTTTGCA
>CAZHYX010000013.1:0-20366 GCA_964536675.1 uncultured Flavobacteriaceae bacterium | reverse complement strand
ATTACTAAAATGGTATAAAATAACTCTAAACCCATGTTAAAGACCGTATTGGTTGATGATGAAATCAACGCGTTGGAGGCTTTAGAATGGAAACTAAACCGCTACGTTGACGACATTCAAATAATCAAATGTAACTCTCCTATTGAAGCAATTAAGGTAATTCAAGAAGAAAAACCTGACTTGGTTTTTTTAGACATAGATATGCCTGAAATGGATGGTTTTACACTATTACAAAAACTATCATATACTAATTTTGACCTTATTTTTACCACAGCTCATGATGAATTTGCCCTTCAGGCAATTAAGGTTTCAGCTATTGATTATTTATTAAAACCTGTAGATAAAGATGAATTAATTACAGCAGTCGAGAAAGTAGTTGCTTCCCGAAAAGGAAATCAATTAGAAGACAAACTACAATCATTATTTTCTAACCTTAACAAAAACGATAAAATTAATGTCTCAGCAGATGGTAAAATTTATTTATTAGATAGAGATGATGTTATTATGCTAAAATCTGATAAAAGCTATACTACGGTCTTTTTGATTGATAATAAGGAAATTTTAGTAACAAAAACCTTAAAAGAAGTAGAAAAAAAGTTTCCTTTTCCAGAATTTTTCAGGGTTCACAATTCGTTTTTGATTAATGTAAACCATGTTAAAGAGTATCTAAAAAGCTTAGGAGGTGAATTGATTATGAGTAACGGTATGAGCGCCAGTATAAGCAGAAATAAAAAGGCAGAATTACTAGAAAGACTTTTTTAAATACCTTTTATGTTATTAGATTTTAGTTCTGAAATTTACTCATGGATCAGAGGGGCATTATTAATCTTGTCTGTATACCATTTGGCAATCTATTTTCAGAACAAAAAAAAACTATACTTATTTTATAGTTTATATCTAATTAGCTTTTATTTTTATTTTTTAAAAGAAATTAGTACACCTAATTATTTACCAATTTATGACTATATAAATTTTTCTTTACAATTTTTAGGTTTTGCAGCTTATGTGGTCTTTGCAAGAGAGCTGTTAAACACTAAAAAATATATTCCGGAATGGGATAAATTATTAGTTCTCCAAACAAAAGCATTTATAATAGCTTCAATAGTCTTTATTTTTATTCAAATTACTTATGGTTATAGTTATCAAGAAAAACTATTCATGATGCTAATACCAATAATTACAATTTTTTCAATACTTACCTACTTTGTTTTAACAAAAATAAAAGGAAAACATGTAACTTATTTTATTATAGGCTCTTTAAGTTTTATAACTCTAGCAAATATAAGTTTTTTAGGACCTGAGGTTTTAGGTGAGAATTATTTTCTAGAACAAGGTGTTGACCCAATGTTTTTTACCTATTTAGGAGTAATGATAGAAACTACAATGTTCGCTATAATTATTGGATATAGAGCTAAAAAAGGCGAAGAAAAAGCAAAAGAAATAGAATATGAATTGGTGTCAAAAACAAAAGAAATGGGCGACCTTAAAATGACTGTCTTACAAACGCAAATGGATCCTCATTTTTTATATAACTCATTAAACTCAATCAATAATTTTGTGCTGAAAAATGATGTTGAAACGGCATCTGATTATATTACTAAATTTTCAAGATTAATTAGAGAAATTTTAAAGAATTCATCACGTTTAATCGTTCCACTTGAAGAAGATTTGGGTGTTTTAGGGTTATATGTAAAACTTGAACAAATGAGAATGACAGGAGGTTTTGATTATATTGTAACTGTTGATGACACAATTAATTTAAGAGATATTCAAGTGCCACCTTTATTTATGCAACCGTATATTGAAAATGCTATTTGGCATGGATTTGCAAATAAAAAAGGCTATAAAAAAATTAGCCTTTCAATTTATGAAGAAGAAGATAATATACGTTGTGAAATAATTGATAATGGTATTGGAATTGATAAAACAAAGGCTCGCGCAAAGAAGAATGAAAGTATACGAAAACCATTTGGAATAAAAGCATCAGAAGATAGAATTAAATTATTACATGAAAATCAAGGCGTCTATGTTATTATCGAAGATGTTTCTGATAATAAAACCACAGGTACTATGGTTACAATAAAATTCCCTAAAAAACCTAATATTCAATAAATTTCATAACAGGTAATTTACCATTTGTTTACAAAAAGCTACCATTTATTAGTATTTTCCTTACGATTATTGTTTTTCTAAAAAAAAACTAAAAACAAAATGTAACTTTGAAGAAACTAATATAACCCCTTATAAATCAATGTCATTAATATCTTTTTCAAAACCATCTGATGCAGATGTCATACAAAAAATAATAGAAAAAGATAGCATTATAAGCTTTGTAGGAAAAGGGAAGATTCTTCAAAATATAAAAGAAACACTTTATATAAGAATAGTAAAAGTAAAGCTTGAAAAAGAAGAAGTATTACAAAAAGTAATTTATGCAAAAAAAGGAATAACATGGTTATTCAAAGTTATTGAAATTCTAGCTCCAGTTAATAATTCTGCTATGGAAAAGAATAAGTAAATTTAAAGTTATTGACTGGGGCATTTTTAACCAATTTATTTCCATGGGAAAGTGACTAGTAAAAGAAAAACCTTTTAATTAAAACCTTAAAGTGAAGACCCTCTCATTTTAAGGTTTTCTTTTGCCATGTAGAATAAGGTTTTTTACTTAATTTAGAATTATAATATTTTTTTTTATTTGTTACTTCTTTTCCGAGCCATTTTGGTCTTTTAAAGTCTTCATCTTTGTTTGTTAATTCTATTTCAGCAATATATAAACCGGTATTATTTCCTAAAAATTCATCTACTTCAATTATATGAATATCACTTTTCACCAAATACCGAAATTTCTCCATAGGTGTAATTTCGCATAGTAATAATAACCGTTCAGCATCAGTTTTAGAGATTTCCTTTTCCCATTCAAAGCGACTAGTGCCACTGTCAAATGATTTTCCTTTTATAGTGATAAATCCAACTTTATCAACAACCCTAACTCTAACCACCCTGTGTTTATTCGAATTTAAAAAACCTTGTTTGATGTAGGTTTTCTTAAAATATTCTTTTTTAAATTCAGTTGATTCAACTAAAAATTTTCGCTCAATTTCAATTGACATGATGTTATATATTCTTGACACTAAAAATACACCTTTTATCGTTAATATTAAATATCTTTGAAGTGATAATAATTAATATTATGAAGAAATATCTTTGTTTATTTTTACTCCCATTTACTTTAGTTAGTTGGTCTCAAACTGACTTTAGCACTAACTGGGAAGACTTCTATTCTTATAATAATGTTAAAGATTTTATTAAAGTAGACACTAAAATTTATGCTGTAGTTGATAATGCCGTTTTTATATACGACACAACAACGCAAGAAGTTCAAAAACTATCTTCTGTTCATGGTTTATCTGGTAAAACCGCGACTAGTATTCACTTTAGCGAGGTCTTTCAAAGATTGGTCATAGGTTATAAAACAGGGTTGATAGAAATTGTTGATGCAGAGGGTAAAATAACTATAGCTAATGATATAGAAAGATTAACTATCACAGGAGAAAAAGATGTAAAACATATTGTTGAATACGATAATAAACTATATTTATCAACGCCTTTTGCAATTATTGTTTATGATATTGAAAACTTGCAATTTGGTGACACTTACTTTATTGGAAATAATTCAACTGTAGTTACAGTAAATCAAATAGCAATATTTAATGATATTATTTATGCCGCTACTCGAGTAGGTCTTTTTACTGCAGATGTTAATGCTCAAAATTTAATAGATTTCAATAATTGGCAACAGCCTCAGGGCGATTTTTTAGGCGATTTTAAAACGATTGAAGTTTTTAATAATCAATTGTTTACTTCTAGAGCTAGTGGTTTTTATAAAGTAAACTCAATAACAACATTACAATTTATTAGTTTTTTAGTAGATAATATTTTAAATCTGAAATCTTCTGATGAGTATATTGTTGCCACTACTAGAAAGTCTGCAATGGTATATAATTTATCTATTAATCAAGTGTTAGTCACTAATACAACATCAGAATTTGATTATAATTTAAATGCTGCCTATGCTGAAAATAACACAATTTATTTAGGCAGTTCTGAATTTGGAATTTTACAACGTAGCTTTTCTAATGATATTGAACATTTAGAAATTCATCCTATAGGTCCAACCTCTAATGATATTTTTTCAATTACTGCTCAAAACAATAATTTATGGGTTGTTTATGGTGGTTATGATGCCGCCTTTACGCCAAGAGGGCAACAGTTTGGATTTAGTCATTTTAATGGAGAAGATTGGATAAACACACCTCATAACCCTGCTTTTGCTACTAGAGATTTAGTACATATAACCATTGACCCTAATCAAGAAAACAAAGTTTATATAAGTTCATGGAATGATGGAATATTAGTTATTGAAGATGATAATGTCCAAACACTTTTAAACGATCAAAATAGTGGATTGGAAAGGTTGATTAACCCAGGGCTCCCTAGTTTTTTTAGTATAAGAATTAACGGAACAGCATTTGATAATCAAGGAAACTTTTGGGTAGCAAATGCTTGGGTAGATAAAAGATTAAAAAAATTATCGCCCAATGGTACATGGAGTGAATTTGATTTAAGTTCAATATTGACGGATGCGGCTTTTGGATTGACAGAATTAGTCATAGATAGAACAGGTAGTGTTTGGATTGGTTCAAGACGAAATGGCGTATTGGTTTATAATGAAACAGGTGATAGAAAACGAGCCTTAGTAACCGAAGTAACTAAAGGATCATTACCAGATCCAAATACAAGATCGGTAGTTGTTGATAGAAATAATAGAATTTGGATTGGTACCAAAAAAGGATTGGTAGTATTTTCGAATGCAGGGGGTATTTTTGATGCTGATATTTTTGATGCAGCACCCATTATTATTGATGATGATGGAATACCAAAAAAGTTATTGGGAGACCAACCGGTAAACACCATTGCTATAGACGGGGCTGATAATAAATGGTTCGGAACTGATACCGGTGGCGTATTAGCTACAAACCCATCTGGAAGGGAAACCTTATTTAATTTTAATAAAGATAATTCACCATTACCTTCAAATAGGATTATTAAAATCAAAGTTGACAATAGTAATGGCAAAGTTTTTTTTGCCACTGACAAAGGTATTGTTGCCTTTAATAACAATGTAGCCCCTTTTGGGGATAATTTAGGGGAAGTTTATGCATACCCTAACCCTGTAAAGAAAGAACACGCCTTTGTGACTATTGATGGTAGAAATGGTACGCATTTACCAAGAGGAACTAATGTGAAGATTTTAGATGCCTCCGGGCGTTTGGTACACGAAACCAATGTTGTTGAAGGGCAAGAATTAAAAGGAGGAAAGGTAATTTGGAATAAAACGAATTTAGCAGGTAGAAAAGTAGCTTCAGGTGTTTATATTGTATTATTAACATTACCAGATAGGTCTGAAACTTCAATGACCAAGATAGCGATAATTAATTAATAAGATTTGATGCTTTCTGAAATACTGTCAGATAATTACTGTAAGAATATAGTTGAGATTATATAAATAATGATTACAACAACCAAAGCCATTGTTTTAAGCACAATTAAATATGCAGATTATGATATAATTGTAAAATGTTATACGGAATTAGGTATTAAATCATATTTAGTAAAGCGGGTTTTTAAACAAAAAAAAGGGAAATTATCACCTGCTTTTTTCCAACCATTAACTCAATTAGAAATTACGGCTAATTATAATCCTAATAAGACATTACATTTTATTAAAGAAGCTAATATAAATTATCCATACACTACTATTTTTACAGATGTTGCTAAACAAACCATTGCAGTATTTTTGTCTGAAGTATTAACAAAAGCACTTCGAGAAGAAGAAGTAAATATTCAATTGTTTACTTATTTAGAAACAGCTCTTATATGGTTAGATACACATACTATGTCTGCAAATTTTCACCTGCTTTTTTTAATGAATTTAACAAAATACTTAGGTTTTTATCCTGAAAAAGACAACAATTGTTTATATTTTGATTTAGAAGAAGGGAAATTTTCTAGCCAAAAGCTTACAAATCACTATATTTCGGGTGAAAATTTAATACATTTTAAATCGTTACTCGGCACAAATTTTGATGTATTACATGAATTAAAATTTAATAAAAAAATCAGGCAAACTACCTTAGAAATTTTGGTGCAATATTTTCAATTACATTTGCCGGGTTTTAATAAACCAAAGTCCTTAGAAGTGTTAAAAATGGTATTTAGTTGATTATGAAGAGATTTTTTTTACTTGTAATTTTTTTTACTGTTTACATATCTGTAGCTCAGTCAATTACTATTTTAGATGCAGACTCTAAATTTCCTATTGCTAATGTTACCGTTTTCAATGAAGATAAAATTAAGAGAGTAGTTTCTGATGAAAATGGTCTTGTAAACATCTCTGATTTTGAAATTAATGATATTTTAACTTTTACACATATGGCATATGTGGAATATAAATTATTAAAAAGAGTAATAACAGGTAAAAAGATTATTTATTTACAAAGTAAATCAGAACAATTACAAGAAGTTTTCCTATCGGCATCAAAAGGAAAAGAATCAAGAAAAAGAATAGCAGAGCAAATAGCTGTATTTTCAATTAAAGATATTCAAAGAACAGCACCTCAAACATCAGCAGATATGCTTGCTGAAATACCTGGAATTAAGGTTCAAAAATCTCAAGCAGGTGGCGGAAGCCCTGTATTGAGAGGGATGGAGGCTAACCGAGTATTATTGGTTGTTGATGGTGTTAGAATGAATAATGCTATTTACAGAAAAGGGCATTTACAAAATTCTATTACCGTATCACCAAATATTTTAGATAGAGTAGAAATAATTTTTGGTCCGTCATCAGTAATTTATGGTTCAGATGCCTTAGGAGGTGTTATTCATTATTATACTAGAAAACCTACAATTAGTGAAAAGTTTGATAGTAATATTTCAGTTTTAAATCGTTACAGTAGTATTAATGATGAATTTACTATACATACAGGGATAGAGTTATCGTTTAAAAAAATTGCCTCTTTTACAAGTGTATCTCATAGTAAATTTGGCGATTTGCGAATGGGAAAAAACAGAAATCACGGTTTTAACAATTGGGGGAATGTTTTTGAATACTCTAATAATTCTAATAGTTTTTATAACCCTAATCCGGTAGTAAATTCTAAGCCAGAAATTCAACGCAATACAGGTTATAATCAAACAGATGTTTTACAGAAATTTTACATTCCTTTATCAAAAAAAACAGATGTAACCTTTAATTTTCAGTATAGTACATCTTCAGATATTCCTCGTTTTGATAGGCTTACTGAACGAAAGGATGGAGATTTACGCTTTGCCGAATGGTATTATGGTCCACAAAAAAGACTATTATTATCTTCACAATTAGCAATACAACCTAAAAAAAAATGGATAGATCAAGGCACAATTACGGTAGCATATCAAAATATAAAAGAATCTAGAGTAAATAGAAAGTTTACGAGTTTAGACAGAACTATCCGTAAAGAAGAAGTTGATGTTTTTAGTATAACTAGTGATTTTTCTGTGCCTTTAACAAGGTCAAAAGACAGAATTTTATCTTATGGAGTTGAATTTACACATAATGATGTCAATTCTATTTCTGAAGGTAAAACATTATCTGTAAATGGAAATCAAATTTTGGGATTTTCAAACACATTTCTCGTACAATCAAGATATGCTGATGGTGGCAGTACATATACAACAAGTGCTGGGTATATAAATTACAGGCAAGACATTAGTAAAAAATCTACATTGAATTCAGGTATCCGCTTTACCAATACACATTTAAAAGCGAAATGGATTGATAACACATTTATAACCTTGCCTGATAGTGATATATCATTAAATAACTCAGCTATCACTGCTACTTTGGGTTATATCTATAAACCATCGCACAAATGGCAATTCAATACTGTGTTATCTTCCGGATTCCGCTCTCCAAATATAGACGACGTAGGTAAAGTAAGAGAAAGAAGAGGAGATGTTACCGTACCTAATATTATGTTGAGACCTGAGTTTGCTTATAATGCAGAATTAGGTATTTTAAAATATTTCAACAATAGAAATTTTCATATAGGTTTGACTACCTATTATACCCTTTTAGACAATTATATTATTAGAGATAATTTTATATTGAATGGAAGTTCTACTATTTTATTTGATGGCGAATTAGGTAATATAGTTGCTAATGTAAATAAAAACACAGCATATATAGTAGGAGGTACTTTTATTGTTAAAGGAAACATATTAAAACAATTAAAAACAAGAGCCTCTGTAACCTATACCAAAGGGAAAGCCTATGATACTGATGAGCCATTGTCATCAATTCCTCCTATATTCGGAAGTTTAGAAATTTATCATGAAATAGGACGGTTTGAAACAGGATTAGACTTTAAATTCAACGGAAGAAAAAAACCAAAGAATTATAATATTTCTGAAGGAATTGATAGGATTGAGCAAACACCATTATTACCATCAGGTGAATACTATGGTTCCCCATCATGGGCAACATTAAATTTTAATTTTAAATATAGGTTGTCAAAAAATATTGATCTTATGTTTATAATCGATAATATTTTTGACACACATTATAAAGAATTTGCATCAGGTATTAGTGCACCTGGGCGTAATTTTTCATTTTCTGTGATAGCTAATTTTTAAAACCGATATGCCATTTTCAATAGCAAATACCTTGGTAAAAGTCTATATTCAGTTGTTGAAGTGCTTATATCGCTTATTGAATATGTTTTGAAAGTTTCGGTATTAAACAAATTTTTTCCAGATAATGAAAAAGTTAATTTGTTTTTCTTTAATTTATATCTTGCCTCTAAATCAGCAAAATAATACGTATTATTTTCTTGACCTGTATTCCCGAAAAAATAACGTTCAGTTTGTAATTGAACATCGAATTTACTGTTAAAATCAAACGATAAATCTAAAAAACTCACATTGTTGGTAAATGAATTATCAATAGTAGATTTTATTTCATTTATTGTCCATTTTGAACCGAAATGATAGTTAAATACTCCTTGAAACCCAGAACGTAATTCAAAACCGTAATTATAATTAGTTGAACTAATTTCTCTTAGTTCAGAGTTATTAATTATATTTTTATAGTTAGATTTTGAAAAGCCTAAATCCAATTTTAAATTGGAAGAAATAGTTTTAAAATACCTGTTTAAATCAGAGAAAATAGTAAATATTTCTCTATCTTTAATTACAATTTTATCAGATTGTGAATAATTTTGTGTAATTAATGAATTTGTAGAGAAAAAATCATGATTTTTATTATAAATAATAAAAACATTGGAAAAAAATTTGTCGCTCCAATCACCAAGTTGATAATTAAAGTTTAATGTTGAAGCATCTAATTGATTAAAATTGCCTGTACCATTTGAAAATGACCTAAAACTTGTTAAAATATAATTATTGTAAACATCTAGAATTTTTGCATTTGTTGTGTTATAGGCATAAAACATAAGTATTTTATTCTTTTTATTGATTTTCCAGTCAAAATTTATTTTTGGATTTAGAAAAAAAGGTTGTTGTTTTATGGTATTATTTTGCTCTAATTGATTAAATAATTGATGAAAATCTAATTTACTAGTTATTGTAACGTCTTTTAATTTCACACTATATTTTGTATTAATATATAAATCGTTAGAAAAATAGGTAGTATTATTTTGATATTCCGTTGGCGTTTCTAAAACAGTAGCGTTTTCTTTTAGCACTAATGAAGATAGTAAGTTATCTTTTCTGTATTGATTACCAAATTGGATTTCCAGTAAATTTCCGTTTTCTTTTCTGTCTAATAAATGGGCTTCAAAACCTGCAAACTGCATTTTGTTTTCGCTTAATTGTTGTACATTATTTACGTTTGGAAAACTTGAAAATAAATCTTGATAAAAAAACTGATTGATATTATAATTTTGAGGTGTTTTTTCGTCAATGTATCTTCCTGTTAATAAAAACACTTTATTGGTTTTAAATTTATTGGTATAGGTTATTTTTTGGTCAAATAGTGTGTTTCTGGTTTTTAATTTTTCAGTTGTTTGTTGTGTATTAAAAACTAAATTACTGTTACTATTATCTTCCTGATTATTGTATTTGGTTGTAACTTCAAGTGTCTTGGTTTTAGTAATATCATAGGTTAAATCTATTTTCCCGAAACTAATAAATTTTTTCTTTCTTAAAATGTAGTCTTCGGTATTTGTAAAGTTAGTAGCGTTGGCAGTAAATGTTTGTGTCCTGTTTCTAAAAAAATCATTTTCATCCCAATTAAAAAAGCCAAGTGTTTTTAGTTTTACTTTTTTTGAAAGTGTAAAAATAGCGTTTACTGATG
This sequence comes from uncultured Flavobacteriaceae bacterium, assembly GCA_964536675.1. Lineage (GTDB taxonomy): Bacteria > Bacteroidota > Bacteroidia > Flavobacteriales > Flavobacteriaceae > Aureibaculum. The sequence goes on along the minus strand of CAZHYX010000013.1, from coordinate 9,952 downwards.
CTAGTTTGGCATTATTAAAATTAGTTCTAGATGCTTTAAAATTAGGTGTAAAAGAGTGTAAATTAAGTAAGGTGTTTGCACTTTGATTATCGCCAATACTTGCAGGGTCGCCATATCGAAAAGGTCTGATTAAATGATTAATATCTCCAGTAGCATCATACCCAATATTGTTAAAGTTGGTTAAAAAAATGTATTTATTTTTCTTGCCAAAATTCATTAAATAACTCTTTATATCATAACGGTTATTTAAAGTAACATCATATCCTAGACCAAAATTACCAAACCATTGTCTTTTTGCATCATCTTTTAAAACAAGGTTTAAAGCGACTTTATCACTTTCTTCAATGCCTTTAAGTAATTTGTTGTTAGAGTATTTTTGTAGTAATTGTATTTTGTCTATTTGGTATGGAGGCATATTTTTTGAGAGAATTTTGTAACCTCTCTCAAAAAAATCATCACCATCTATCATCAATTTTTCTATTTCTTGATTACCGATTTTTATAGTACCTTCGCTATTCACAGTTACACCAGGTATTTTTTTAAGCAAATCTTCTACCGTTGCATCGCTCGGTTTAATATATTTACTTGCTTTAATCTCTACAGTATCTTTTTTTACAATAATAGGTTTTTCAGCGTGAATAATAACCTCATCCAATTCCAAAGATTTTTCTTTTAAAATTATGGTATTAATAATCTTTTTTTTTATATCAGTTATTTCAATTACAATCATTTCGGTTTCATAACCTAATGCTGAAAATGTTAAATGGAATTTTCCTATTTCGTTTGTTTTTAAAAGATATTCTCCATTTTTTTTTGAGTAAGTGTAGGCTAAAATCACATTACTGCTATCTATTTTTATGGAAATATTCACATAGAGAATAGGCTTGTTATCTATATTACTTACCAGCCCTTTAAAAATAGTTTGAGAAAATGTAGAAAATGATAATCCAAGAAAAACAAGTAACAATAAAAAATATTTCATTAATTAAACTTAATAAATCAATTTAAATTATATTGACTTTATTTTTAATAAGTTAAAATTTTTCAATGACTTCCCCACAATCATTACAATTTTTATCTCGCTTTAAGACTGGCGACCCCTTAGGCATTTTACTAGATAGTTCGGCAAACATTGCATCATAGAACTCTTCTTTTTTATTAAGATAATCAGCAATTGTTATTGCTTTCTTCAGTTGGGTTTTATCTAAATTAATAGAACAATCAACTGTTTTTCCAATTTTAATCTTGTAAGCAATTATATGAAATACTTTATCAGTATCATATACTTCAAGAATTAAGCCTGAAAGACCTTGAAATTTCCAAGGGCCAAAAGGGACAGGAACTTCATTAGTAAACCATGCAATATAGGAGCGCCCTCTAAATTTTATGGTTGCTTTTTGACATGTAAATTTCCCTATTTGTTTGGTTTCTTGATGTAAGTCCCATTTCCATTCATGAGGGTTTTCTTTAACTAATAAAGTTTGACTAGGTAAAATTTCTCTAAAATAGAATGCTCTCTTATTATTGTAGAAAAACCTAGGGTCAAGATTTTTTCTACCAATTATGTTAATCTTAGATAAACCTTTTTTCGATTTTTCTGTTTTTTGACTATTATCAGAAGATTTAATATACATTTCTTCGGAATAAGATTGGTCATTATCAAATTTCATTAAGTAATCATCTACAAGAACTATGGCAACTTTTTTTATCTGCTTGTAAGAAACTTCACCACAAATATTATTTTTTTGTGCCATACAAGTAACACTTATCGTTAACACTGCCATACAAGTTAATACTATCCTTTTAAATATCATTTTTTGATTTTATATTTATTAAAAAGAGCTTTACTTAACTCTAAATAAAGCTCTGTAAATTATCGCATCTATTGTTGAGGGCTTTGGTCTTCACAAACTCTCCAAGGGGTACAAACTTTTTCCCCAGTAGGTAGGTAGGTCCAACAAGTTCTACAATACCATCTTTGTTGATTATTAATATATTCTATTTTTTTTATAGTATTTTTTTGTGAGGTATAAGTGTCTATTATAAAATCTACCTCTGTTAATTCTATAGAGTTAATAATTTCTATAGTTTCGTCAATATCTAATATTGAAGTCTTTTCTACTTCACTTGTTGCAAAAGCAAACGACACAGTTAGTAATAATGCAAACGTTAAAAATAATTTTTTCATAATTTCTAAAATTTTGTAACCTGAAATTTAATCAGGTTTATTAATAAATTTGAGCATTAAGCTTATTAAAACTTTGTAAAAACTAAGAGGTGTATTACTTTTGCAATACTTTCCTCTGGTTATCTGGCTAATTTGTCATTTCATTGGCAATTGGTTTTAAAATTAAACTTTAACATTGTCTTTATTTTATTTACATTTAATCAGAGGTTTTTCTGCCTCAATTGTTAGTTTTAACAATCAGTATTTTAGCAATTATACATATGCATAACGCTATCATTCACACTCTTTTGAATGTGTTATTTTTGGTCAATGTTTTTCATTTAAATTAGTAACGAAAAGGTTAAGGTTTTCTAAATTTAAATGTTTTTTAAGATAGTATTTTCTCTCCCTTAGATGCTAAGATACAAAAAAAAAGGGAGGGGAGGAGCAGAATTTTTAGTGGTATTTTTCAAAAATACATAGAAACCACTAGTTTTAGAAAGTATGATTTTTAAGATACTAAAAAGAATATTTTTCTTGCTAGAGAAGTATGAGGTTACCATGCCCTCTATCGCTACAATTGTAAAGGTTAATTAATTCGTTGATATAAATTAAGCCACTGTTGGTGTTTTCCACCAACAAAGGCAAAATAGCAAATTTTTAATAAGAATTATTAAATGCAGCCTTAATATTAGGAGTTTCTTTGGGCTTCTTTCGTTTTAAAGGAATAACAATACTAGCTCCAATAACACCACCTAAAGCTGTATACCCGTAATCTTTACTACTTCTAACTCCATTAAACCACTTAGGGTCAACTGCCTCTTTAAGGTAGCCTACTGCTGAAGCAGTAGCAGCGCCTATCAGCCAAGCTTTAAATTTATTATTGGTTTTTTTATAAACGAAATACGAAACTGTACCGCCAATAATAGCACCAGCAATAATATGTTCAGGATGCCCTTTTTCTGACACTATTGGTTGAGAATTTACCTGTAAGTAAAAAACTAATAATAATAAAGTTAATTTCGTTTTCATTGCTTAAAAATAGTAAAAAACTTTTATTAAGCTACTATTGGTGTTTTCTACCAACAGTTAAACAATTAATTTTGTTAGTGAAAAACACCAACAAAGACAATTAATTTACTTAAAAGCATTCAACCCAGTAACATCCATTCCTGTAATTAATAAATGTATATCATGTGTACCTTCGTAGGTAATTACACTTTCTAAATTCATGGAATGGCGCATAATACTATATTCGCCAGTAATACCCATACCACCAAGCATTTGTCTTGCTTCTCGTGCAATAGTTATTGCCATATCAACATTATTGCGTTTTGCCATTGATATTTGTGCAGTAGTAGCTTTACCTTCATTACGCAAAACACCCAATCGCCAAGTTAACAATTGCGCTTTGGTAATTTCAGTAATCATTTCGGCTAATTTTTTTTGTTGTAACTGAAATTGCCCAATGGGTTTACCAAACTGAATGCGTTCTTTAGAGTAACGTAAAGCGGTATCATAACAATCCATTGCAGCACCAATGGCACCCCAGGCAATTCCATAACGAGCAGAATCTAAACAACCTAACGGAGCTCCTAATCCAGATTTTTTAGGCAATAAATTCTCTTTAGGTATTTTTACATTATCAAATATTAATTCACCAGTTGATGAAGCTCTTAAAGACCATTTATTGTGCGTTTCAGGGGTTGTGAAACCTTCCATTTCACGTTCTACAATTAATCCATGAATTCTTCCTTCTTCGTTTTTTGCCCAAACCACAGCAATATCTGCAAAAGGTGCATTAGAGATCCACATTTTAGCACCATTTAACAAATAATGATCACCTTTATCTTTAAAATTAGTTACCATTCCGGCAGGATTTGAACCATGGTCGGGTTCTGTTAACCCAAAACAACCTATAAATTCACCCGAAGCTAATTTTGGCAAGTATTTTTGGCATTGCTCTTCAGTACCGTATTTCCAAATAGGATACATCACTAAAGAAGATTGTACTGATGCTGTTGAACGCACTCCGGAATCGCCTCTTTCAATCTCTTGCATAATCAAGCCATACGAAATTTGATCTAAACCTGCACCACCATATTCTTCAGGAATATATGACCCGAAAGCACCAATTTCTGCCAAACCATTAATAATCTGTTTAGGGAACTCAGCTTTTTGAGCGTATTCTTCAATAATTGGAGAAACATCTCTTTTTACCCATTCGCGAGCAGTATCTCTAATTAGTTTGTGTTCATCGGTTAACAATTCATCTAAAAGGTAGTAATCGGGTGCTTGAAATAAATCTTGAGCCATTTTATGTTTAATTAAAATTTGTTCAAATTTAAGGATTTATACTAAATTAGGTTATTAAGATTATATATTATTGTCCAACTAAAGACTTGAGACTGCTTCGCTGTTAGAAAAAAGAACAAAGACTTGTTTTTAAATAATTGATAATCAATCAAATATACATCATAAAAAAACTCAAAAGCATTATAAATTTCGTTTAAATATATACTATTAAAAGTAACCCTTCTAAAGTAAAAACCCTATATAATGATTGATTTTAATAGCATAAATAGAGATTCGGAATTTTTATCAGACACAACTGATTATATATAATTACTTTTGTCATTAGTTAGGCAGAAATAATCTCAAATACTCTGAACAATTTATTGAAAACTAATTTGTCCTGAGTCTTATAGTCTTATTGACAATAATAATGCAATATACATTTAAAAAGGAAGAGAAACTTAAAAGTAGAAAGCTTATTGAACAGTTGTTTGAAAGAGGAAGTTCGCTCTCTGAATTCCCTGTAAGGGTGGTTTATTTATGCATTGATCATACCTCTGATTATCCCATTCAAGCCTCATTTTCTGTCTCAAAACGCAAGTTTAAAAAAGCAGTTGATAGAAACAGAATTAAACGACTTATGAGGGAGAGTTACCGATTGCATAAATACATTTTATATCAAAACATCGCCAATAAGCACATTATAATGTTTACTTATATAGACGAAAAAGAACATAAATACGTTGATATAGAAGAAAAAATGATACATTTATTAAAGAAATTTGTACAAAAAATAAATAGAAAAAATGACGAAAAAGATAAAACAGTTTAGTCTAATAGCATTACTTATAGCTGTTCTTACAGTTTCAGTAGGCTTTAAATCTGATTTTTTTGAAATAGCCAAGCAAATAGAAATCTATACTACATTATTTAAAGAACTAAATATGTATTATATAGATGAGACAAACCCTGCAAAATTGACTGAAAATGCCATTGATAATATGTTGAAAGAGTTAGATCCTTATACAAGATATTATGACGAGCAAGGTGTTGAAAAAGCAAGGATCAATGCTGCCGGAGAGTATGGAGGTATTGGTGCAGTTACTAAAATAATTAATGATAGATTAATTATTATTGAGCCTTATGAAAATTCGCCAGCTGATAAGGCAGGAATTAAAGCTGGAGATGAAATTATAGAGATCAATGATATTTTAATCGATAAAACATCAGTTAAAGATGCCATTTTATTATTGAATGGTACACTAGACTCTAAAGTTACTGTACAATTAAAAAGGAAAGATAAAATCTTTAAATCAGAATTAACTAGAGAAACTATTGATGTAGACCCGGTTCCATACTACCAAATGATAGATGATGAGGTTGGTTATATTTCGTTTATTAAGTTTAATGCAAAAGCTTCAACTCGAGTTAAAGAGGCTTTTGAAGATTTGAAAACTCAAGGAATGAAAAAATTGGTATTAGACATAAGAGGTAACTTAGGGGGCTTATTAAATGAGGCAGTTGAAATCACTAACTTTTTTGTTCCAAAAAATGAAATAGTTGTAACAACAAAAGCGAAGGTAAAAAAATGGAGTGATACGTATAAAACGAAAAGAGAACCAATAGACTTAGAAATACCAATAGTGGTATTGATTGACCATTATTCAGCTTCAGCTTCAGAAATTGTAGCCGGTTCATTACAAGATTTAGATAGAGCAGTTATTGTTGGTGAACGCTCTTTTGGAAAAGGATTGGTTCAACGTTATAGAAAACTAACTTATGGCACACAACTTAAATTGACCATTTCTAAATACTATACCCCTAGCGGAAGATGTATTCAAGAGTTAGATTATACCCATAAAGATAAAGACGGTAACGTACCAAAGTTTTCTGATAAAAAAGTAAATGCGTTTAAAACTAAAAATGGAAGAACCGTTTATGATGGCGGAGGTATTGAACCGGATATAAAATTGAAAACAATTGAAAGAACAAATGCTACAAAAGCATTAGTTAGGTCTGATGTACTCTTTAATTATGCGGTAAACTATTATAATAATCACGCAGCTATTGCTTCTCCAGAAAAATTTATCTTTTCTGATGATGATTATCAAGAGTTTTTAAATCACTTGAGCGCTCAGAGCGTATTTTTCGGAACAGATACTGAAATAATGTTTAAAAAAGCATTAAAAGTAGCAGATACAGAAGGGTATAAATCAAATATTGAACAAGAATATAAAATTTTGTTAGATAAAATTCGGAAAGAGAAGATAAAAGAATTAGTGCCGAATGAACCTGAAATTAAAGAAAGGCTTACCAATGAAATTGTAAGAAAATATTTCCATAAAAAAGGAGAATACATCCATAAAGTGAACCATGATTTGTCAATAATTGAAGCGGTTGCAATTTTAAAAGATAAAAATAAATACCAAAAAATTCTAAAGTAACCTAACATTCAAAGTTAAAAGAATTCCTCTCCCGGGTACTCGGGATGCGACGAGGTTTCTGATTTACCTCTTCCGCCATGGGTGGATCGAAACCGCTTTTGCGGTTTAGGGTGAGGTAACATATAGAATTTTATAGACTTCAGGACAAAAAGAAACATTGAAAAGCCTACTTAGCTCAGGCTTGTGGATAGTTGGTTACAAGAAATTCTTTATTACCTTTACCTAAATTTTTTGAATGAGTATAATTAAACAGACCAAATCGCAAGAATCTTCAAATGCCATAGAACGGTTATATATTACCATGAGGCATTTGTTTAACAGAGGGTTTTATAAACCTATGGGAATTTCGGGGGAAACGTTACGTGCATCCTTATTACTATTGCGACCTGAAATTTATGGTTCTATTGCCGAAGAAAAAGCCGAATTAGACGGACTATTATATATTATTGAAAGATTACCAGAAGGAATAGAAGAATGTCAGTTTATAAACCTTACCGCTGACGAAGGGTATAAAAACTCACATTTTAAACCTATTATTCCGCCAAAAAGGCGTCGAAATTGTTACCGTATAGATAAAGATCAAATGAATATTGAAATTACTAGAGGGCGCTCTGAAATTTATGATATTTTGACACATTTAACTTTTTTATTTATTGAATCTCATAAAATTAAAGATAGGGTATTGATTAATGAGGATGGAAAAACCATTCGTGAATGGGAGTATTTAGAAGATATCGTTATCAATAATAAAAAACTTTCTAAAGATCAAAGAGAAGTTAGTTTAACACATTTAGCCGGAATATTAGGAAGAACTTTTAGTGAAGTTAAAAAAATAGATACAGCATTTTCTAAAAAAGAACATCCAAATAAATTTTTCCATTGTATTTTCTGGATGGGTAAGTTGGCAATCAATGAAGCTGTACTTAATCAAAAAAGAACAATTACGTTCAGTTCTACATTGAGGGAAAGTATTGGGCATCATATTTATGGAGAAAAATGGGCGAATAACATCAAACAAGTTTTAGAGCAAAAAAATTTATTAGACAAACCCATTCACATTATCAGTGCTAACATGCATAGTGTGATGAACTCTATTTATGCACCTATCATATTAACTAAAGAAGCTAAAGAGTATAAAAAGTTGGCCCTATTCGAATTGTTAAGTGATGATGATAGTGAAGCCTTACGAAAAAAAGTAAAAGAACAAGCCTCTAAAATAGGATTGAACTATATTAAAGACACAACAGGTACTAATATAAATGTACAGATTATAGATACTTCTAAAATTGATTTTAATAAATCGATATATAATTTAAATGCTAAAGCGGATAAAAAACCGATACTCATTGTTATGGATTATGCTTTTGGAGAGCAAGCATTTGAAACTATGGATGAGTTGTTAAAACCTTATATTTGTAAAAACAATAAAACACATTATCTAAATGTTGAGTCAGTGTCAATTATGGGTAAAGCAGGAATTTTAGAAGGAGGTAAAAGTGATATTATGATACCATCAGCACACATTTTTGAAGGTACTGCAGACAATTATCCGTTCAAAAATGAACTTAAAAAAGAAGATTTAGAAGGCTTTGGTGTTGATGTTTATGAAGGCTCAATGGTTACAGTTTTAGGCACATCGTTACAAAATAAAGATTTATTGACCTTTTTTCATGATTCTACATGGAAGGCAGTTGGCTTAGAAATGGAAGGCGCACATTATCAAAAAGCAATTCAGTCAGCATCAAAGATCAGAGGGAATATTTCAGAAAATGTAAAAGTAAGATATGCTTATTATGCATCAGATAATCCTTTAGAAACAGGTAGTACATTAGCATCAGGTGGTTTAGGTACGTCAGGAGTTAGGCCAACCTATGCAGTTACACAAAAAATACTAGAACAAATATTTTAATAGTCAAATACTGATTTTATAAAACCACTTTATGTCAACAAATCAAATGAATAATGAAGAAGTAGATTTAGGAAATTTATTTAAAGTGATTGGTAAAGGGTTTCAAAACCTTTTTAATGCTATAGCGCGTTTTTTTAAAGCAATATTTCATTACTTTATTTCATTACTCCTTTTTTTAAGAAATAATGCATTAAAATTAGGGATTTCCATTTTTATAGGTGCGGCTTTAGGTTTGTATTTAGATTTGACCTTACCTAAACAATATTCATCAACAATGATTGTTGAACCAAACTTTAAAAGCGCTCAACAGTTATATAAAAACATTAATTTTTATCATGAGTTGGTAAAACAAAAAGATTCAAACCTATTAGCACAGACCTTAAAAATTTCTGTACAAGAAGCTGCAAAATTAAAAGGGTTTTATATAGAACCCATCAGAAATAAAAATGAAAAGTATCAGTTTTTCGATGATTTTATACAAGAAATAGATACTACAACTGTAAGAAATATTGACATCAAAGAATTCAAAAAAGGGTTTACCGATTATAATTACAGTTATCATCAAATAAAAGTAAGATCATTAAGCAATACTATTTTTGAAAAATTAAGTTTACCCATCATTAGTTCAATAGAAAACAATCCGTATTACAAATACCAAAAAAAGATCAATGATGAAAATTTATTGCAGAATGAAAAAGTATTGGTAAAATCGTTACAAGAAGTAGATACGCTTAGAAAAATTTATAATGAAGTATTGATTACTGAGGCTAATAAAAAATCATCTGGCACAAATATTACCTTAGCACAAGGGGCTAAAAAAACAAATGAAATACAATTGTTTAATGAAAGTTTAGAACTCAATGAAGAACTAATTGAAAATAATAAGGAAAAAGCTGAAACAACCGAAATCATAAATGTAGTATCAACTTTTAGTAGAGTTGGTGTAAAGGAAAGTGATATTGTTAAAAAGAGAACATTTATTTTAGGGCTAGGATTAGGCTTAATAATGTTAGCTTTTATTTTATTTAAACAACTGAATAAGTTTCTGGTTAATTATAAAGAATAAATACTTTACAATTGTAACTCCATGAGTAAAAGAGATACTATTTTAAAAAAAAATCTCTCGTTAGGAGTCCT
>CAZHYX010000012.1:18139-20648 GCA_964536675.1 uncultured Flavobacteriaceae bacterium | reverse complement strand
ATCAACTTCCTGCTTTAATTCAAGAAGGCACAGCTATTGTTGTTTCTCCATTAATTGCTTTAATGAAGAATCAGGTTGATGCTATTCGTGGTATTTCTACAGATGAAGGTATTGCACATGTATTAAACTCTTCATTAAATAAAGGTGAAATCAGTAAAGTAAAAAGTGATATTGAAAACGGAATTACCAAATTACTTTATGTAGCACCAGAATCTCTTAATAAAGAAGAATATATTGATTTCTTAAAAAATCAAAAAATATCTTTTGTGGCTATTGATGAAGCACATTGTATTTCTGAATGGGGGCATGATTTTAGACCAGAGTATAGAAACCTTAAAAGTATTATTAAAAGAATAGAAGACGTACCTATTATCGGATTAACCGCAACTGCTACAGAAAAGGTACAGGAAGATATTTTAAAGAATTTAGAGATGACTGATGCCAATACGTTCAAGGCATCATTTAATAGAGCTAACTTGTTTTATGATGTTAGACCTAAAACAAAGGATATTGAGAGGGATATAATAAAATTTGTAAGAAAATATAATGGTAAATCAGGAATTATTTATTGCTTAAGTAGAAAAAAAGTAGAAGAAATTACTCAAATTCTACAAGTAAATGGCATTAATGCGGTGCCATATCATGCAGGATTTGATTCTAAAACAAGAGCTAAACATCAAGACATGTTTTTGATGGAAGATGCTGATGTTGTTGTAGCTACAATTGCATTTGGAATGGGAATTGACAAGCCTGATGTTCGTTTTGTTATTCATCATGATATTCCTAAAAGTTTAGAGAGTTATTATCAAGAAACCGGTCGAGCAGGTAGAGATGGAGGTGAAGGTTACTGTTTAGCTTTTTATGCCTATAAAGATATTGAAAAATTAGAGAAATTTTTATCAGGAAAACCAGTAGCAGAACAAGAAATAGGTCATGCCTTATTGCAAGAAGTAGTTTCTTATGCAGAAACATCTATATCAAGACGTAAGTTTTTATTACACTATTTTGGTGAAGATTTTGATGAAGTCAATGGTGATGGGGCTGATTTAGATGATAATGTTAAAAACCCTAAAACAAAGGTAGAAGCTAAAACTGAAGTTAAAATTTTATTAGAGGTTATTAGAGATACAAATCAAGAATATAAATCTAAAGAAATAGTAAATACTATTGTAGGTAAATCTAATGCATTATTAAAATCTCGTAAAACTGATATCCAGCCATTTTTTGGTATCGGTAAAGACAAAGAAGATAAATTCTGGATGGCTTTAATTCGTCAATTGTTAGTAGCAGGTTATATATCAAAAGAAATTGAACAGTATGGAGTATTGAAAATAAACTCTAAAAGTATAGGCTTTATTGAGAACCCTATTTCTTTTATGATGACTGAAGATCATGACTATAGAGATGAAGATAATACTAATATTATTACCAATGCAAAAGGTTCAGGAGGCAGTACAGATTCACAATTGATGGCTATACTTAAAGAATTAAGAAAGGACGTAGGAAAAAAATTAGGAGTACCGCCATTTGTAGTTTTTCAGGATCCTTCTTTAGAAGATATGAGTTTAAAATACCCTATAACAGTTCAAGAACTCTCAAATGTACATGGAGTAGGAGATGGAAAAGCAAAAAAATATGGTAAAGACTTTGTCAATCTAATTGCTAAATATGTTGAAGAAAATGAAATTACCAGACCAGATGATTTAATAGTCAAAAGTATCGGAAGCAATTCAGCATTAAAATTGTTTATTATTCAAAATACTGATAGAAAGTTGCCTTTAATTGATATTGCAAAATCTAAAGGACTGAATATGGAAGAGCTTACCAAAGAATTAGAAAGAATTGTATATTCGGGTACAAAATTAAATATTGATTATTGCTTAAATAATATGTTAGATGAAGATCAGCAAGAAGAAATGTTTGAATATTTTATGGAAGCTGAGTCAGATAAAATTCAACTTGCTTTAGATGAGTTTGATGGCGAATATGACGAAGATGAATTACGTTTAATGCGTATAAAATTTATTAGTGACGTTGGTAATTAGCATACTTTCTTAAGATAAATGACTTTAGTAGTATAATGCTCTTTAATCGTCCAAGTAAGTATCATAAACTATTAAGGGTAGAATGATGTTAATGAGCTACTATAAATTGAGTACTAATAAAGGCCATAGCAAAACCAATTAAAACGGCAATAAATTTTCTACTATTAAATTGATGATTCTGAGTGCTTTCAAATAAAATTGCAGTAGAAATATGTAAAAATACACCAATAATTATCGCTGTTATCTCAACATGATAATTGTTAAAAAATAATATCTCTTTACTTAACAACAAACCTAAAGGACTCATAAAGGCAAATAAAACTATAAAAAAGTAAACATATTTTTTTGGTAATTCTGCATTCAATAAAAATATATAAAGTATAATGGCAATAGGTATTTTATGGACTACAATTGCCCATAAAAGTAGATTGTTATTTGCAACCCCAATAGGAATTCCTTCAAAA
>CAZHYX010000012.1:14180-18112 GCA_964536675.1 uncultured Flavobacteriaceae bacterium | reverse complement strand
CAAACTAATAAACAATAGCCAAGGTAATCCTTTTGTATAGGGATGTATATGTACATGACCATGCTCAGCCCCCTTAGAAAAAAACTCTAAAATAGTTTGTAGTAAAATACCAATAAGAATGTACACACCTATATTTTTGTGATAAGACTCAAATACCTCAGGCAATAAATGTAATACTGTAATTGATAATAGGTAAGCGCCACTAAATGAAAGAAATAGTTGAACTGATTTCGTGGTTGGTTTAATAATAAAAACTAAAAATACACCAATTAAAACGGACAATAATAAAGCTATTATACTCATTCTAATATAAGTATTAATCTACTTGAGTTTTCATTATCAAAATCAGAAAGTGAATACTCACCGAAGGTATGTTTTAGTTTCAAATTAGCTTTTTCTAAATACCCTTTCAATATTGTCATTGATAAATATTTTACCCTTTCGGTAAAATGATATTCTTTTTTATTATCAATAAAGTGAATATTTTTTATAATGAATTTATCAGTAATAGTTTTAATAATTGTAAACTCAATATCACTTTTAACAATAATTTCTTTTTCTACTAGATGCTGCTTTACATAGCTTACATTCATAAAATCAATAACTAAAACACCATCTTTTTCTAATCCGTTTTTTAAATTTTTCAATACCTTAATATTCGTTTTTTCATCATCAAAATACCCAAAACTGGTAAACAAGTTGAATATAGCATCAAATTTTGTTAAAAAAGAATCACGCATATCATGTACTTCAAAATTTAATGTGTCATTTATAAATTGTGAAGCATATTTAATACTATTTTCAGATAAGTCAGCACCAAAAACATGATAGCCTAATGAATTTAAAAAAACGGAATGTCTTCCTCTTCCACAGGGTAAATCTAATATTTTACTGTTTTTTTTAAGTTGAAGATAAGATAGTAAATTCCGCATAAAAAGCTGCGCTTCATCATCATTTCTATCTTGATATAAAATATGGTAATACTTGGTATCAAACCATTCTTTAAACCATTCCTGTTTTTGGGTCATAAGGTATAAATTCCTTGCAAAAGTAAGAAATCAAATCAAAAGGGCTCTCCATTGCAATAATAATTAGCGTATTTTTGTAGTATAATTTTATAGGCGTGAACAAAAATTTTAAAATGTTAGCCAAAACCCTATTTGGTTTTGAAGAATTATTAGCAAAAGAATTACGCGCTTTAGGTGCTACAGATGTAAAAATTGGTGTACGAAACGTTTCCTTTGTAGGTGATAATGGCTTTATGTATAAAGCCAATATGGTATTGAGAACTTCAGTACGTATTTTAAAACCAATCAACAGTTTTAAAGTATTTTCTGAAGATGATTTATATAAAAAACTACAACAGATAAATTGGGAAAAATATTTAAGTATTGACGGAACTTTTGCTATTGATGCAGTTGCAAATTCTGATAATTTTACGCATTCACATTATTTAGCACTTAAATCTAAAGATGCAATAGTAGACTATTTTAGAGACAAATTTGGAAGAAGACCAAATATAGATATAAAACACCCTGATTTACAAATAAATGTACATATACAGAAAGATTATTGTACAATTTCTTTAGATAGCTCAGGTGATTCTCTTCATAAAAGAGGGTATAGAAGTGCAACAAATATTGCACCAATTAATGAAGTATTAGCAGCAGGATTGGTATTGTTAAGTGGATATGACGGTACACAGCACTTTATTGATCCTATGTGTGGTAGTGGTACTATTTTAATAGAAGCCGCAATGATTGCAAATAATATTCCTGCAAATATCAATAGGAGGGAGTTTGGTTTTGAAAAATGGAATGATTTTGATGAAGATTTATTCGATATTATTAAAAATTCATTACTCAAAAAAGTAAGAGAATCTGATGCTATAATTATAGGTTATGATAAAGCACCTTCAGCTATTAGAAAAGCCAATGATAATATAGAGAATGCACATTTAGAAGATTTTATAAAAATTAAACAAGCAAATTTTTTTACAACTGAAAAAGAAGTTGAGGGTAAAACCATTATTTTATTTAATCCGCCTTACGGCGAACGTTTAGAAATTGATGTACCCATTTTTTATAAAGAAATTGGTAATACCCTTAAACAAAGTTATACTAATACAAATGCATGGTTAATCACTTCTAATTTTACTGATGGTCTTAAAAATGTAGGTTTACGTACTTCAAAAAAAATAAAAGTTTTTAATGGTAAATTAGAATGTAGATTGGTTAAATATGAAATGTATGAAGGTAGTAAAAAGACCAAATTAACAGAGTAAAAAAAATGTGATTCGACTATTCTACCTAATATAAAAAAGTTAATAAACTTAGGTTTTTAACAATTTTTGTTGATAACTATATCTTGTCCTCTTTATTATTTTTTCAATTAAATAATTGATTATAAGTAAATTAATTTATCACCATTTCATTTCATTTACTTTTATATTATTTGCCAGTACCTTTCTCAATTTGTTAACAAGAATAGATGGTTGACACTAAATTAAGGGTATTATCTAGTATTTTTATTAATGAAAAGAGAAATATAAAAAAGTTGCAATTTGGGTCAGGAGTAATTGTAATAATTAATAAAATATTATATAATTTTATTTTGACTTAAAAAATGAATTCAAGAAGAAATTTTTTAAAAAATTCAGCTTTCGCAAGCATTGCAATAATTTCTGCACCTATTTTAGCATTATCAACTTCATCAAATACGTATTCAGATAAGTATTTAATAGGTAAAAGTACGCCTAAACTTTATGGAAAAGGATATAGACTTTTATGGAGGGCACATGAAGCCTTTTTGGATATGAATAGTGCAGCACAAAAAAATGGAATGCGTATTCGTGTGGTGTCAAGTTATAGAAGTTTTTACCATCAAAATTTAATTTGGGAACGCAAGTATAAAAGATACAGAGCACGAAAGCTTTCATCTAAAACTGCGGTAGAATATAATATACGATATACAGCTATTCCTGGTAGTTCTCGCCATCATTGGGGAACAGAAATAGATGTTGTTGATGGTAGTATAAAAACATCGCGTTATCCTTTAAGTACCAAAAATTTTCATGGTTACGGTATTTATAAAAATTTTAGAGAATGGATGGATGACAATGCCCAAAAATATGGTTTTTATAGAGTTTATACTAACGATCATGCACGTAGAGGCTTTAAGTATGAACCTTGGCATTACAGTTTTGCTGAGTTAGCTAAACCAATGTTGAAGGAATATACTGAAAGAGATATTCAAAAGACTTTAAAATATCAAGAATTGCTTGGAAAAAAGAATTTTACTGATGATTTTATCAATCAATATACTAGAGATAATATACTCGGTATTAATAAGAATTTATTGGTTTAATAGCAGGCAATAACAAAAAAGGGTTTAATTCCCCAGCGCTTGAGTCGATCGAAATAAAAAGTAAATTCCTATTTAATACCTCATACCATTTTGGGTTGAGATAGTTTATTTTCTCTTTGGTAATTATAAAACAAAAATCCATCACGCGTTTTCATGATGGATTTTTTTGTAGCGAGATTAAGATTTGAACTTTAGTCCGCCCCAGGCGGATATGAATCCAATCTTAATCTTTTAAAGAATATGTTTGTAAATAAATTTTCTACCAACACCAGACTTTAACCATTTTTCTTTTTTTAGAGCATCAGTTTTAGAGTTATAAAATTCAACATAAACCACTACCCATGGTCTATATCTGATTGTATATCCTTTTTTACTGAGAAAATTATGGCTATAATATCTTTGTATAAGGGAAGATGTATAACCAATATAAATTCTTTGATGTTTTTCAGAAAATAAGATGTAGACAACAAACTCATCCATAATTAAAAAAAAACCCTGATTTTTCAGGGTTTATTTTGTAGCGAGATGGAGATTTGAACTCCAGACCTCCGGGTTATGAATCCGAC
>CAZHYX010000012.1:0-14169 GCA_964536675.1 uncultured Flavobacteriaceae bacterium | reverse complement strand
GAGCTACCTCGCCATTTTTAAGTTTGCAAATATAATAACAAATTTAGTTGAGGCAAGAATTCTCTCTCAATTTTTTGATAAAAAAGTTTTTTTTAAAATGAGATAATCTATATATTGTCGCCCCAAGATTAAAAATTGAACTAAATGTCTGAAAAAATAAAATTTGATTTAGAATTCCCTATACAGTCTTCACCTGCTTTTTTGTATCAATACCTGTCAACTCCTGACGGATTGAGTGAATGGTTTGCAGATAATGTAAATTCGAGAAGCGAAATATTTACTTTTATATGGGATGATTCTGAAGAACAAGCAAAAAGAATTGGTTATAGAACTAACGAAAGGATTAGATATAAGTGGCTAAGTGATGAAGATGAAGATATATATTTTGAATTTAGAATAGAAGTTGATGCATTAACAAAAGATGTTTCATTAATGGTAACTGATTTTGCAGATAAAGAGGAGGTTGAAGAATCTAAAATGTTTTGGGAAAATCAAATAGCAGAATTAAAACATACTATAGGGGCATAACCCTGTTGTGATTATATTAAAGAATTAAAGCCTTGTCTCGTAACTATCGATATATCAAGGCTTTTCTATTTTGTATTTCAATGATGATAAATTATAATGCAAATATTGTTTCTGAAGATAGTAACGTATTAAGTATAAATAATAGGGCTTTTAAATATGGAGATGCCCTTTTTGAAACGATAAAAATAGTTAATAATAAGATTATTTTTGTTGAGGATCACTATTTTAGATTAATGGCTTCAATGCGTATGTTACGAATGAAAATTCCATTAGAATTTACGTTTGAATTTTTTGAAAGTCAAGTGTTAAAAACTCTAGCATCTAATAGGTTAATTGATGCTCGGGTTAGGTTCTCGGTATTTAGAAAAGGAGGAGGGTTATATTTACCTGATAATAATACTATTGATTATTTAATTGAAGCTAATGAGCTTATAGTACCTTTAAAAAACGAATATGAAGTTGATCTGTTTAAAGATTATTATGTGTATTCGGGTATGTTATCAACACTAAAAACAAATAATAAAATTTTGAATGTTGTAGCCAGTATATACGCAGATGAAAATGGCTTAGATAATTGTATACTATTAAATGAAAAAAAGCATATTACTGAGGCGTTAAATGCCAATATATTTTTAGTAAAAGGTAATCAAATAACAACACCTTCGTTATCTGAAGGTTGTTTGAAAGGAGTTATGCGAAAGAATATAGTCTCCATGCTTCATAAAGATTCAAATTATGAAATCTTTGAAAAAGAGATTTCACCTTTTGAACTTCAAAAAGCCGATGAAGTGTTTTTAACTAATACGATTATAGGCATTCAGCCAATTACCAAGTATAGGAAAAAAACATATGGTACTATAGTATCTATTGATTTACAAAATAAACTCAAAATTTTGGAAAAAATATCCTAATTTAAATTAGGATTTTCAGGGGCATTAGCCCAAATTCGATATTCTCCACCAAATTTCATAAGTTGATCTTTCCAAAAAGATTGATGAGAAATATCAAAAATATTTCGATAATTATTTTCAATAACAATCCAAGAAGTTGTATCTAATTCATCTTGAAGTTGATCTTTACTCCATCCAGAGTAACCAAGAAAAAATCGAATATCATCGTTTTTTAAGAGTTTATTTTCTAAAAGGTCTTGAATTTTTTCAAAATCTCCACCCCAAAAAATACCATTTGTAATTTCTATGCTATCTGGTATTAAATTTGGTACTTTATGTATAAAATATAAATTTTCTATTGAAACTGGCCCGCCGTTATATACAATAAGGTCTGATTCAATTTCAGGAATCAAATCACTTAAGGTATATTTTGAAGGCTTATTTATAATAAAGCCTATTGAACCTTCATTGTTATGTTCTGATAAAAGAATTACAGATCTGTTAAATGAGGTATCATTTAATATAGATGGTTCAGCAACTAATAATCTCCCCTTTAATGGTTTTGTTGTAGACATGGCTTATAATTACCCAACTAATATAGTAAATTTCACGAAATAAAAAAAGCTCTCGAAATTTCGAGAGCTTTTTATGTTTAAGATATTTCTTAAAATTAGTTTACTGAATTTTTTAACTCAGCACCTGGCTTAAATTTCACTACATTTTTAGCAGCAATTCTAATGGTTTTTCCAGTTTGAGGGTTTCTTCCGTCTCTAGCAGCTCTTCTAGTAACTGACCAAGAACCAAAACCTACTAAAGAAACTCTTGCACCACCTTTTAAAGATTTTTCAACATTTCCCATCATAGAGTCTAATGCTTTTTTTGCAGCAGCTTTAGAAATTCCTGCGTCAGTAGCCATAGCGTCTACTAATTCTGATTTGTTCATAATACGTAATTTAAATTGGTTAAATATTAATTTATGCTTTGTTAAAAGCTAAACAAATATAGATTTTATAGGGTGTTACACAAGGTATGCTTGTTAAAAAACGTCATTTTGTTAATAAATTAGAGTTAATTGTTAATAACGGAATGGTTTTAACCTAAAACCAAGCCTAAAGCCAATAAACAATGGTGTTATTGCATTTTAGCATTCTTATGAATTTTAAAACCATTTAATAGATCATTTACATTCATTTTACGTTTTCCAGGTAGTTGAATTTCATTAACTAAAATATAACCATTACAAACAGCAATTTTCATTTCTTTTTTAGTTGTAAAAATATTACCTATAGAATAATGATGCTTTATCTTTTCTTTAGTTACATTATAAATTTTTACTTCTATAGTTTCATTTATATTATCAATGACAGCCCATGAGGTAGGATAAGGACTCAGCCCTCTAATCTTATTGTAAATAATATCAATAGGTTGACTCCAATCAATTTTACATGTTTCTTTGTAAATTTTCGGAGCAGGTTTATCTTCTATATTAGGTTGTTTGATTGTTTTAATATTTCCATTTTCAATAAGTTTTACAGTTTTAACTACTAACTTACTGCCAACTATCATTAGTTCATCATGCAAATCACCAGCAGTGTCAGTATCATTGATGTCAACTGAGTCTTGTAAAATAATTTCACCAGTATCAATTTTTTCATCAATAAAGAAGGTTGTTACCCCGGTTTTAGTTTCACCATTAATAATAGCCCAATTGATGGGTGCGGCACCTCTGTATTCTGGAAGTAGTGATGCGTGTAAATTAAAGGTACCTAATGTAGGCATTTGCCATACTACTTTAGGTAACATTCTAAAAGCAACAACAACTTGTAAATTGGCATTTAACTTTTCTAATTCATTTAAAAAATCTTCATTCTTTAAACTTGTAGGCTGTAAAACCTTTAATTGTTTCTTAAGGGCATATTTTTTTATTGCTGATTGATTTAATTTACGTCCCCTACCTGCTGGTTTGTCAGGTGCAGTTAGTACACCTACAATATTAAATTTATGTTGTATTAAATCTTTTAAAACTCCGACCGCAAAATCTGGAGTACCCATAAATACTATTCGTAAATTAGTCATTCTAAATTTTTTCTAATTTGTTTTGCGAAGTTATAGTTATTTTATTGGTATCCAATAATAATTGGATTGTTGCAAGTACCGTGTTCTTGTCAATATTAAAATGTGCTATAATCTCTTTAGTAGTTAACAATTGTTTAGGGGAAAATAGACTTAAAATTTCTTCAGATAATTGTTGATAATTACTGAGGATAGGTTTTACACAAATGTCACAAATACCACAATTTTTTCTGTTTTTTTCATCAAAATAACTTAGTAGATAATTACTTCTACAAATAGTATGGTTATTGACATAATTAATCATGGCATTAATTTTATCTAACTTTATATTATTTAGGTGATTTATATTAACTGCTATTCTACGAATAGTAATGTCATCTTCTCTTGGGACTAAAAACTGTATTTTACCAGACTTATTTTTGAAATTATAATTTGCTAAACCATCATCTGAAATTTTTTTTAGTTCGTTCTTCACGGAAATAAATGTGTGCCCTGATTTTTTGGCAATTATATTTTCATTTATTTTGACTGGATATTCAAAGACACCTCCATAGCTCCTCAAGATTGTTCTAATTATAGTTGAATTATTTTTTTCTGAATATTTTAAAATTTCATCTGGAGATATTGTTAATTTTAGTGTTGACTGTTTATTAAAGTTTTCATCAAAAAGTAAAATTTGCTCCTTCTCAAATAATTTAAATGTATTGTAAGTTTGCAATACATTTAGATTGTACTGCGTGCAGAAATCAGTTAAATTTAATTCAAAATAATGTTTTGGTAATTCACCATAAGCTACTTGAAAATACTGATTTAAAGTTTTATAGATGCTTTTTGCAAATTCAATTGATACTTTACCTTTTAGAAACTGTCTTTTTAAATTAGAGATGTTGTGTTCACTAGCAAAAACTTTTGAAAAAGCATTATTTCCATTTCTACCGGCTCTACCTGCTTCTTGCATATAGTTTTCTAAACTATTAGGTAGGTCTAAATGAATTATATGTTGTACATTTTTTTTATCAATACCCATTCCAAAGGCATTAGTTGCAACCATGATTGGTGTTTTTTCTTGCATCCAATTATAAAAAGATAAATGTTTTTCTTCTGTAGTTAGACCGCCATGATAAAAAGTACTTTTAAAGTTATTTTTATTCAAATAATCACTTACACTTTTTGTTTTCTTTCGGCTGCTTGTATATAAAATAGATGGTTGCGTGGTATTATTAAGTATCTGCTTAACATGATAATTATAATCTTCACTTCTAATTACATTTAATGCTAAATTTTTTCTAATTAATGATTGCCTTATAATTTTTATATTTGGTTTATTAAGCTGTTTAATGATATCTTTTAAAACATTAGAAGTTGCTGTAGCCGTTAACCCTATTATCGGCACATTGGGATGTAGTTCATATATAACGGGTATTTTTAGATACGCAGGTCTGAAATCATGTCCCCATTCAGAGATACAATGCACTTCATCTATAGCAATTAAATTTATACTAAGCTGCTTAATTTTCTCTTGTATGAATTTAGATTGTAATTTTTCAGGTGATAGATATAAAAATTTATAATTTCCAAAAAGAAGATTGTCAAAAGCATTTATAATTTCATTTTGTTCTAAGGCTGAAGTTATAGCAATTGCCTTTATTCCTATTTTTTTAAGCGAGTTTACCTGATCATTCATCAAAGCAATTAATGGTGAAATAACTAAACAAACACCTTCTTTTATCATTCCGGGAACTTGATAGCAAATTGATTTGCCACCACCCGTTGGCAGTATAGTAATAAGATTTTTAGCCTCTAAAACAAGATTAATAATTTCTTCTTGAGGCTTCTTGAATGAAGTGTAATTCCAATATTTTTGTAAGACTTCAAGAGCAGTATTCATTATAGAAGCTTTAATTGTTTTAAAATAAAGTCAACTCTATCATTGACTTTTCCAAAAGGGACTTCTGTAATGTCATAACCTAGTTTAGTATAAGCAATTTTTAAGTGATTATAAATATTTATTGAAAGTTCATAACTCTCATATCTTTCATTATCAGTTGTATAAATTTCTTTCCATGGAGGTAATAAAAAAATATGATTATACCTGTATTTTTTACTTTTTTCGATATAAATATCAGGGTATTTAGTTTTGAAATGATTCATATAGGCATGCACGTCAGGAATACCTCTATCAAAGAAAATGATAGGGGAGTTGTTTTTACTTGCACCTATATATTGTTGTTCTCGCCCTTCTAATAAGAGTTTACTAAACAGCAAAGGATTCTCTAAAAAAAGATGATCAATTCCTTTTTTCCTTGCCATGAGAGTTATCTGTCTTGAAATTTCGGGAGTACATTTGAAACTTCTTTTTTCTAACTCATTAATCAATGTTGTTTTACCGGTTCCCGGACCTCCGGTAATAACAATTCTTTGTTGCATTGTTTAGATTTGTAATTACTAAACAACAAAGAACAAAAAATAATTTTAATTTCACACAGTTTCTATAAAAATTGATTATAATTATATGTATTTTTTGTTTGTTATCTAACCCTCAGATGATTACTTTTGTAGTTCAATAATTAATCATAAGAATCAGTATATTCTAAATAATAGCTATATTTTTGCGTACCAATTTTACTAAAATATTGTTATACACATGAACTTTGAGTAGATTAGAAACATGAAATTAGACTATGGAAGATAAGGAAAAATTTTACAAAAAATTAAAAAATACCATAGAGAGTACTACAAAATTTCCGACTGAATATATGTTTAAATTTATAATACCAACAGATGAAACTAAGGTTATTGAAATAAAAGATATATTTAATTATTCAGGAGTAGTTATCAATACAAAATCCTCTAAAACAGGTAAATATAAAAGTTTAACTATTGTGATGGTAATGAAAGATGTAGATGAGATAATTAAAAAATACAAAGAAATATCCCGTATTAAAGATGTAATTTCTTTGTGATTTATTTAACAATAAGATATAAAAATATAAAATACTTTTGAACGTTCTAAAAATTATAAATTATTTTATAATTATTACACATGTTCACATTATACAAATTACTTTTTATGCATTTTAAGAACATATTGACATTCATTTTTTTTCTAAGTTTAAGTTACCTCAATGCGCAACAGCGTAAAGAAGTGTTGTTTACCGTTACTAACAATCCAGTTTATACTGATGAGTATATAAAGGTTTTTAATAAGAACAGAGATATTGTTAGCGAAGAAAACAAAAAATCTATTGATGAATATTTAGAATTGTACATTAATTATAAGTTAAAATTAAAACAAGCTTATGATTTAAAATACGATACAGTTAGTACTTATAAAAAAGAGCTTTCAAAGTATAGAGAGCAATTAATTTTACCTTATCTAACCGATAGTAAAATAACTGGTAATTTAGTAAAAGAAGCTTATGACAGAACTAAAACAGAAGTAAATGCAAGCCATATATTAATTAGACTTCAACCAAAAGCTAAACCAACAGATACGCTATTGGCATATCAAAAAATTATAGAAGTAAGAAACAAAATTATAGAAGGTGCTTCTTTTGAGACAATTGCTAAGCAATATTCTGAAGATCTTTCAGCTCAAAAAAATGGTGGGAATTTAGGATATTTTTCTGCCTTTTCTATGGTTTATCCTTTTGAAAATGCTGCTTATAATACTAAAGTAAATGAGGTTTCAATGCCTTTTAAAACACAATATGGTTACCATATTATAAAAGTAAATGATATTAGAGATTCTAAAGGCGAAGTAGAAGTTGCACATATTATGATAAAAGAGAATAAGCAAGACTCTTTATATGCCGAAACTAAAATTAACGAATTATATTCCAAATTGAATCAGGGCGAAAGGTTTGAAGTATTGGCACAAAGACATTCAGAAGATAGAAATTCTTCGATTAATGGTGGAAAATTAGCAAAGTTTAATGCTACAAGAATGATTAAGCCTTTTGCTGATGTTGCTTTTTCAATGAATAATATTAATGACCTTTCATCACCTTTTAAAACACCTTATGGATGGCATATTATAAAGCTCATTAAAAAACACCCTATCGAAAGTTTTGATAATATTAAGGTTGAATTAACCAAAAAGATAGAAAAAAGTAACCGTTATAAGCTTGCAGGAACATCAGTAGTTAAAAGACTTATTAATGAGTATGAAGTTATAAAATATGATGCGATACTTCAATCATATTTTGAAAATGACACTATTTTTATTACCAATAACTTGAAAGCTACTATTTTTTCAATTAACGGTGTTAATACATTACTTAGCGATTTGGTAAATTATAAAATAAAGAGACCTAATAAAAGCGCTAAAGATGCCTATACTGATTTTTTTGAAATGAAAGTATTGCAATATTTTAAAGATAATTTAGAAAAAACTAACTCAGATTTTGCTTTTACTTTACAAGAATATAAAGATGGGCTGTTATTATTTGATTTGTTACAAGATAAAATTTGGAATCGCGCTGAAAAAGACACATTGGGTCTAAAAAACTTTTTTAGTAAGAATCAACATAATTATTTCTGGAAAAAACGTGGAAATCTTATTATTGCTTCATGTACAAATAGAGATAAGGCATTGCAAGTAAAAAAATACCTTGAAAAAAATAAAGAAATTGAAGATATTAAGAAGTTAATTAATGATGGACCTATAATTCATGTATTATTTGATAAGAGGATATTAGAAGAAAATCATAAAAATTTACCAAATGATTTTGTATTAGATAATGAGAAGGTTTCTGACGTAATTAATGAGGGTAAATCTAATTTTGTTGTTATAAAAGTTCTTAAAATATTAGAACCGCAACCTATGAAGCTTAATGAAATTAAAGGAAGAGTAATTAATGATTATCAGGAATATTTAGATCAACAATGGATTAAAGAATTAAAACAACAATACCCAGTTAAAATTAATAAAAGAGTTTTAAAAAAATTAATAAAACAAAACCAACATTAAATTGCAAAAGGGGTTTATTTATATATCATTAATTATTATAGTTGCGTCATGCATTAATCATGATAAGAGTAAAACACCTATTGCAAAAGTACATGACAATTTTCTCTACAAAGAGGATATTAATGCTTTAATACAAGAAAGAATATCTAAAAATGATAGTCTATTATTTGTTAGTGGCTATATTAATGAATGGGCGAAAGAACAGTTATTGTTAAAAAAAGCCAAAATTAATTTAGATAAGAAGGAAGAAGAGAGTATTGATAGATTAGTTGAACAATATAGACAAGATTTATTGATTAACAAATACAAAGAAGCAATTGTCAAACAGGAACTAGACACACTAGTTACTCAAATTGATATTGACAGTTTTTATAAAGAAAACAAAGAGATTTTTAGATTAAATGAAGAGCTAGTGAAGTTAAGATATATATCATTTGGGAATAATGTTATAAATTCTAAAGAATTTATAACATTATTTAAATCAGATGATGATGCGTCTGATATTAAACTTACCGAACAAAAACTACAATTGAAATCTTTCAACTTAAATGATTCTATTTGGGTTAAATACGATGACCTAATTAAAAAAACACCATTTATTAAAAACTATTCTAAAAACAAAATTTTAAGTAAAAATAGATTTATTCAAAAAGAAGATTCATTAGGAGTTTATTTAGTAAAAGTTAAAGGTGTATTATTGCGGAATCAAATAGCTCCGATTAGTTATGCATTACCAACTATTAAGAAAATGATATTACATAAAAGAAAATTAGAATTATTAAGAAAAATTGAAAAAATATTAACAGAAGATGCTATTAAAAATAAAGAATTTGAAATTTACTAAAATGTTAAAAAAATATATAACACTTTCAATTTTATTAGTGGTGTTTGCGATAAATGCACAAGACAATATCCAATTAGATACATTAAAAAAACAGAGTAGAGTTAAGTTAGACGGCGTTGCAACTGTAATTGGAAAAAATATTGTTCTCGATTCTGAAATTGCTGCATATAAATTAGAATTAGAACAACAAAGTGAGGGAAAAGTTGATATTTCTGATTGCGAGATGCTAGAACAAATTATGAATAGAAAGTTATTAGCTCATCATGCAGTTGTTGATAGTATAGTTGTAACAGAAGCTGAAGTTAACAGTCAGGTAGAAAGAAAAATTGCTTACTTTTTGCAACAATTAGGATCAGAAGAGAAATTATATAAGTTCTACGGATTTAATGATATGGCAGATTTAAGGAAAGAGTTTATAGAAGTAGAAAAAGAAGCTTCATTAATTCAAAAAATGCAACAAAAAATAACCGATGATGTTGATGTTACACCTGATGAAGTAAGAAGTTATTTTAAGAGTCTTGAAAAAGAAAATAATTTGCCCGAAATTGGAGATGAAATTGAATTATCACAAATAGTACTTCACGTAAAGCCCTCTGAGACTGAGAAAGAAAGAATTATTAACCGACTTAATGAAATAAAAAAAGAAGTAGAAGACGGGCACAGTTTTAAAATGAAAACTATTTTATATTCTAAAGACCCAGGTGTAGTACAAAATAGTGGTCTATATACTATAACAAGAGAAAGTGGTTTTGTAAAAGAATTTAAGGAAGCTGCGTTTAGTTTAAATGAAGGAGAAATGTCAGAACCTTTTAAATCAGATTTTGGATATCACATTCTAACTGTTGAAAAAATTAAAGGGAAACAGCGAGACGTAAGACACCTTTTATTACAACCCGAAATTACAGATGAACAACAACAACAAGTTAAAGATTCGATTACTAAGATTAAAAAAGACATTTTGACTTTAAAGCTTACTTTTGAAGAAGCCGTTAAAAAATATTCAGAAGATAAAGATACTAAATCAAATAATGGTTTACTTATCAACCCTATTAGTAATGATACTAAATTTGATTTGACTAGGATGGATCCGGCATTATATGCAAGAATAAGTATATTAGAAGAAGGTGAAATTTCTGAAATATTTTATGATGAAACTAGAGAAGGCGAAAAAATGTATAAAATGATTTTAATGAAGTCTAAAACACCTGCCCATATAGCTGATTTGTCAAAAGATTATGTTAAAATTCAAAATTTAGCATTACAAAAAAAACGTGAAGAGGCAACTGCTAAATTGACTAAAGAAAAGATTGGAGATACTTATATTAAAATTAATAAAGATTATAAAAATTGCGAATTTAAAAATAACTGGAAGAAGAATTAGTCCAAGTATTTCGAGTAAATATAAATCAATATAAAGCTTACTAGTTAATGCTGCGGGTAAATACTAGTAGTTACTTAATAACATAATAATCTATGTCTGACGTAATAGCAGTCGAAAATTTAGTAATAAAATATAAAGCCCTAAAACAAGAAGTTGGCAAAATAATTATCGGTCAAAATGAAGCAATAGATCATGTTTTATTATCACTTTTATGTGGAGGACACTCTTTGTTGATAGGTGTCCCCGGATTGGCTAAAACATTATTAGTTAATACAATATCACAAACATTAGGTTTGAATTTTAAGCGTATACAATTTACACCAGATTTAATGCCTTCAGATATAATAGGTAGTGAAATTTTAGGTGAGAATAGGCATTTCAAATTTATAAAAGGACCTATATTTTCTAATATTCTTTTGGCAGATGAGATTAATAGAACGCCACCCAAAACCCAAGCAGCTTTATTAGAAGCGATGCAAGAAAAATCGGTAACAGTTGCAGGTCATCAATATAAAATTGAAGCACCTTTTTTTGTGCTGGCAACACAAAACCCTATTGAGCAAGAGGGTACTTATCCTTTACCTGAAGCTCAACTAGATAGGTTTATGTTTTCGGTTTATTTAGATTATCCTTCTTTTGATGAAGAAGTAGAGGTAGTAAAGAGTACAACTACAGATGAGGTAAAACAAGTAAACTCTATTTTTTCAGCTGAAGAAATATTGAACCTACAACGCCTAATACGACGGATTCCGGTAGTCGACAATGTTGTAGAATATGCCGTTGCTTTAGTAGCTAAAACAAGACCTAATTCTTCAAGAGCTACTCAAATCGTAAATGATTATATCGATTGGGGTGCCGGTCCCCGAGCTTCTCAAAACTTAATTTTGGCAGCAAAAGGTAATGCAGCAATTAAAGGTAAGTTTTCTCCTGATATAGAAGATGTTCAAGCAGTAGCCTATGCTATTTTACGTCATAGAATTGTAAAAAATTATAAAGCTGAAGCAGAAGGAATTACTGAAGAAGAAATTATTAAATCTTTATTATAGATTTTTTTCTACATATAAAACCCTAAACTGTAAATTAAAAATCTTTATTATTATTTGATATTTTAATTTAAAAATTCGTAAATTTGCACTCCTTTTACGAGAACAGATTTAAAAAGGGCTTTTTAGAAAATTTTTGTTTAACTCTTTTATTGGTATTATCGTTAACAATCTGAATAACAATAAAATACAAATATTATTAGACATATGTCTAAACTACAAGAAAAAATAGATTTATACACAGGCGAAGTAGAAAAATTAGGTCTAAAACTCAATAAAGACTTATTAGCTAGTGTAACAAAAGGATTAGGACCATCCATTTACAAATCAGATTCAGAAAAAGTATCAAGTTCAGATACCAAAGAATTACAAACTGTAAAGAAGAATTTCTTAATAAAAAAACACGGATTAGAAGATTCTCCAAAATTAGATGATGCCATTGCAAAAGCAATTGAAACAATAGGCTCATCTAATAGAAATAAGTACAGAGCTATATTCTATACTATTTTAGTTGAAGAGTTAAATCTAGAGTCAAATTATGCAACTGAAGCTACAGAAGATGTGAAAGAAGAGGATGTAGAAGAACCTAAAAAAGAAGAGGCTAAAGTTGAGTCTCCTATTGAAGAAGAGGTTGTTGTAAATGACTCAAAAGAAGAAGCCAAAGTTGAAGATGTTGTAGAAGAAAAAGAAGAGACTGTGGTTATTGAAGAGGAAAAACCTGAAGAGGTTTCGCAAAACACACAAGAATTTTTAGATAATTTCGATTGGCATAAATACGAAGAAGGTATAGAGGTTGTTGACGAAAAGAAATTAGCAGCATTCGATAAAGCCTTAGAAGGCATTACAGGTTTAGTAGAAGAACGTCAGGTAATTGACGGTACAGTTGTTAGAATGACTGAACGTGAAGCTATTATTGATATTAATTCTAAATCTGAAGGCGTTATTTCATTAAATGAGTTTAGATATAACCCTGATTTGGTTGTAGGTGATACTGTTGAAGTTTTAGTTGACAAACGTGAAGATAGTACAGGTCAGTTAGTATTATCGCATAGAAAAGCAAGAGTAATTAAAGCTTGGGAAAGAGTTAATACAGCTCACGAAACTCAAGAAGTAGTTAATGGTTTTATCAAATGTAGAACTAAAGGAGGTATGATTGTTGATGTTTTCGGAATTGAAGCTTTCTTACCAGGTTCTCAAATTGATGTGAAACCTATTAGAGATTACGACCAATATGTTGAGAAAACAATGGAATTCAAAGTGGTTAAAATTAATCATGAATTTAAAAACGTTGTAGTATCACATAAAGCACTTATTGAGGCTGATTTAGCAGAACAAAAGAAAGAGATTATCGGTCAATTAGAAAAAGGACAAGTATTAGAAGGTGTCGTAAAGAATATTACTTCTTATGGTGTATTTGTTGATTTAGGTGGTGTTGACGGATTAGTTCATATTACAGATTTATCTTGGAGTAGAATTAATCATCCAAGTGAAATTGTAGAGTTAGACCAAAAACTAAATGTAGTTATCCTTGATTTTGATGATAATAAATCAAGAATTCAATTAGGATTAAAACAATTAGAAAAACACCCTTGGGAAGCCTTAGATGCTGAACTTAAAGTAGGTGATAAAGTAAAAGGTAAAGTAGCTATTATTGCTGATTACGGTGCATTTATTGAAGTAAGTAAAGGTGTTGAAGGATTAATTCACGTTTCTGAAATGTCTTGGTCAACACATTTACGTTCAGCTCAAGATTTTGTTAAAGTTGGCGATGAAATTGAAGCAGTAATCTTAACATTAGACCGTGAAGATCGTAAAATGTCTTTAGGCATAAAACAATTACATCCTGATCCTTGGACAGATATTACTAAAAAGTACCCAGTAGGTTCTAAACATGAAGGAATTATAAGAAATTATACAAATTTTGGCGTGTTTGTTGAACTTGAAGAAGGTATTGACGGGTTGGTTTATATCTCTGACCTTTCTTGGACTACTAAAGTTAAACACCCATCAGATTTTGTAAAAGTTGGTGATAAATTAGAAGTTCAAGTATTAGAGTTAGATGTAGAAGGTAGAAAACTAAATTTAGGACATAAGCAAACACAAGATAACCCTTGGGATGCTTTTGAAGATAAATTTACAATCGATTCTATACATAACGGCACTGTTACTCAAGTAACAGATAAAGGAGCTATTGTAACTTTTGGCGATGATAATGTTGAAGCTTTTGTTCCAGGACGCTATATGGAAAAAGAAGATGGTACTAAGCTTGAAAAAGGTGATACTGTTGACTTTAAAGTATTAGAGTTTAATAAAGATTATAGAAGATTAGTAATTTCTCATACATCTATATTTAAAGCTCAAGAAAAGAAAGCTATTAAAGTAACTAAAAAGAGAATGGAAGATAATAAAGAGAAATCTACATTAGGTGACCTTTCTGT